>DATEDE010000165.1:0-8198 GCA_035286545.1 Actinomycetota bacterium
GCACTGCTCGCTCGCAAGGAGCGACTGCTCTCGGACATCCGTGAGCTGGACATGGATCTAGTCACCGGCAAGCTCGACGAGGAGGACCACCGCCGGCTGAGGGCGGCGACCCTGGTCGACGCGGCCGACACCTTGAAGGCCCTGGAGGACGTGGAACAGGCCGAGTCCGCCGCCCGTGCCTCGGTCGAGTCCGACATCGCTGACGCGATCGAAGCCGACAACGACGCCCGACTGGAGGCGTGGATCGCGTCGCGCAAGGCGGAGATCGAGGCATCGGCCTGCTCGTCGTGCGGTGCGGTCTGTCAGACCGGGGATGCCTTCTGTCGGCGATGCGGCACCGAGCTCTCGACGCAGATGGTGAGGTGAGGGTCATGCGGACGTTCCAACGGGAAGCCGCCGAGAGCGCTCAGTTGCCCGCCCTGCTGCCCGGACCCGGTGACGCGACCGAGCCGAAGGCACCCCCCGGGCGCCGACGCGGCCGCTCGACCGGGATCATCGTGTTCCTGGCGCTCGGCGGTCTCATGATCGTGGTGCTCGGTGCCACGCTCAAGGTGAAGGGCGTCAACCAGCTTCCGGTGAACCCGTCGGGTCCTGCACCGGACTTCACGAGGCCGCTGCTCCAGGGCGAGGGGTCGATCACGCTCTCGGATCTGCGCGGACACCCGGTCCTGCTCAACTTCTGGGCCTCGTGGTGCGGGCCCTGCAAGGAGGAGGCCCCGGTCCTGGCCGCCGGATGGCGGAAGTGGCGTGACACCGGGGTGATCTTCCTCGGCGTGAACACCCGCGACAGCCGCAGTGCGGCGATCGCGTTCGACGAGGAGTACGGCATCGAGTATCAGAGCGTCGTGGACGAGAACGAGCAGGTGAACTACGCCTACGGCGTGACCGGATTCCCCGAGACCTTCTTCATCAACGCGAAGGGCGAGATCATGGCGAAGTACGTCGGCCCCATGGACACCGCGACGCTCGACGCCTACGTGTCCGCCCTCGTCGAGGGGTCGTGAGGTTGGGGGTGGGTGCATGCATCGGGCGAACGTCGCGATCTTCCTGACGGTCGTCGGCGTCATCGGCATCGCTCCACTGCTGCTCGGCGCCGTGTACGTGGCGCGCAGGCGCCTAGAGCGCGACCCGGAGCGCGAGCGGATGTCGCGATCGTTCGTGGCGATCGTCGGCGTGATCACCACCGTCCTGCTCGTCGTGGGTGGCGTCGTGGCGTGGACGTTCTCGGGACCGGGTGCGTCCCCTTCGTCGATGGAGGGGATGACGGGGATGACCGGCACACCCGCCCTGGCCAGCGTGGGGGGTGGGTCGATCCCGATGGAGCTCGCCGACCAGCCGCTCACCTCGTACGTCGATGGGCCAGAAGCGATCGCCGATGTCACCCGGCTGCACGGCTCGACCTTCATCATGACCGAGGCGGAGATCGCTACGTACGGGGACGGGCTGGCCACGATCTGGCGCTCGGGCACGCCCGACGCCGCGACCGCTGCGGCGCAGGTCGAGCGGATGCGCGAGCGCATCGCCGGTGGGGACTCTCCCTTCGACGCCCCGCGAAGGGTTCGTGACGAGCCTGGCGTGTACGCGACGTTCGGGATGGGACAGGAGCACTTCTTCTTCGCACGGGGTGCCTCGGTCTGGTGGGTTGCCGTCGATCCCTCCGTGGCCGGACGGGCGCTTTCAGAGGTACTTGGGGCATAGACATGATGCTGATCCACCTGATCGTCGGGACCGCCGTCGTGGGGCTCACCGTCGCGGCCGGGGTCGCCTTCTTCCTCGGGCAACCGAGATCGGCCCTCGCCCCGCTCGCCGGTTGGGCGCTGGGACTCCTGATCGTGCAGGCCGCGACCGGGATGTTCCTGCTCACCGCCACCGAGGAGGGTCCCGGTCCTTTGCATGTCGCCCTGCCGATGCTCGGGCTGGCGGCGGCCGCGGCCGTCCGCTTGGCCAAGCCGGAGCCGATGCGGGGACGCGATCCGCTGCTCGGCGCCGTCTACTCATTCGCGGCGGCGGGCGCACTGGTCGGGCTCATCACCGGCCTGACCGCCGGCTAGGCGGGCACCGGGCGGCTCGGTACGCGTTCGTATCGGTGACGGGTGACTGTTATCCGAAGGAGGACAGTTCGCTCGTGAAGCGCTGCAAGGCCCTTATCGCATGCGGCACGCGGCGGGCGTAGGATCGCGCTACGGGGTCTCCGCCGTCCAGCGGTTGTACCGCTCCACCTCGTAGCTCCTGGAGGTCGCGAGCTGCACGCCGATCCCGAGCGCGGCCACGAACAGGTAAAGGAGCAGGTAGAGGGGCCCGAGGTCGGCCGCCGACTTCAGCGGATCCTCGACGATCTGGGCGGCTTCCTGAGAGGAGAAGAGGGCCACGAAGGTACCGAGGATGGCCCCCGCGCCGACCATCGCGGTGGCCCCGATCACCACGAGCTTCTGCAGGTTGAGCATGAGCGCGGCGAGCGCGAACACCACACCCAGCGCGACGCCCACCAGCCATACGAGGACGCCGAGATCGAGTCCGATCCAGGTCAGCAGTCCCGTCGCGATCGTGTAGCCGAGGGATCCCGCGGCGATCGCGACGGCGAACACCCAGACCAGATAGGACGCGACGGAGAACAAGAGGCCAACGAAGAAACCAACGACCCAGCTCGAGGTGGTCGCGAAGAACCCGTCCCCGAACAGCGCCTGGACCGAGTGGGCCCCGAACGCGAGTCCGAAGAAGAAGCCGAAGATCGGGAGCAGCACCAGGAAGAACCGCTACCCGAGGAAGGCCAGGATCAACCCGAAGCACATCGTGACGGCGGCCGCCACGATCGTCGCGAACACGGAGTCTTCCATCGTCACTCCTCTGAGTCCTGGGCCTTGCCTGACACCGGCTTCGCGGATACTCGCACCGCCAAGCCCACGATTCCACTTCCTCGGCAAGGACTCCCTCCCTGGGGCGGTCCGGAGCGCGGCTAGGTCACAACGAGGTCCTCACGGAGCCTCACGTAGGCGGATGCCAGCCTGGGATCGCCCGAGCGACGGCGGTTCCGCCCGGTTGCTGCTTGGCATCATCGATGCCACGATCGGCGCGATGATGCGCATCCTCGTGGGGACCAGCGCCGGGCTGCAGGAGTTCGACGGTGCCGATGCCAAGCCCTCTGGGATCGCGCACTCAGGACGTAGCGTCACGGCCGTCGCTCGCGAGGGCCGGGAGCTGTGGGCGATCCTGGACGGCCGCGGGGTGTGGCACACCGCTGGCGTGGACCGCTGGTTCCACGTCGGCGATCTGGACGG
Organism: Actinomycetota bacterium; assembly: GCA_035286545.1. Lineage (GTDB taxonomy): Bacteria > Actinomycetota > UBA4738 > UBA4738 > HRBIN12 > DASSJM01. Next base: position 3,276 of record DATEDE010000165.1, read on the forward strand.
GCGGCGGGGGAACTGCGTGGCCGACACGAGGGCGGGGGTGCTCGTCGGGACGTCGGATGCGCACCTGGATCGCGTGGCGCGCGGGGGCCTGGAGCCGCTCGTCGCTTTCGACCTGGTGGAGGGTCGAGACAGTTGGTACACGCCGTGGGGCGGTCCCCCAGACGTCCGTTCGATCTCCGAGGACGACGAAGCGGTCTACGTGAACGTCCATGTGGGCGGCATCGTGCGCTCTCGGGACCGCGGAGCGTCGTGGCAACCGACGATCGACATCGATGCCGACGTCCACAGGGTCTGGGCGGGTCGGGGCCGGGTCTTCGCTGCCTGCGCACCCGGGCTCGCGGTGAGCGAGGATAGGGGAGCCTCCTGGACGATCGAGGCGGACGGCCTGCACTCGACGTACTGCCGGGCCGTCACCACGTGCGGCGACACGGTGCTGCTCTCGGCCTCCGCCGGCCCGAGCGGCGGCCGTGCGGCGCTGTACCGTCGGCCGTTCGACGGCGGCAAGCTCGAGCGATGCCGCGACGGGCTCCCCGAGTGGTTCGACGGCAACATCGACAGCTCCTGCCTGGACGCGGTCCCCGACCTCGCCGCGTTCGGGACCGAGGACGGGCGCGTCTTCGCCTCGACGGACGAGGGACGCACGTGGGCGGCCGTGGCCTCCGGCCTCCCGTCCATCGGATGCGTCCTCGTCATCCCCTGAGTTCAACGGCCGGGGGACACCGTCGATCAGCACCAACCCCGTGCCTCGCCGGTCGATCATGATGAGCCGCCAGAAGGAGGAGAGACGCTTCAAGAACCGCGCGATCAGCGGGTTGTCCCACACCACCTCCCGGTTGTTCATGAAACCCAGGCGTGTGCGCCAGATCGGCAGGGCCGTCGCCGACCACCTCGTAGGCGACGGTGCTGTCGCCGTTCCAGCCGAGGCGCGGCGTGTTCCTCGGCGCTTCCTCCGATGTCTAGAGCTTCGGCAGCAAGTCGCCGGTCGCCCGCGACGTTATCTTCGTCTCGGCCATCCGCCATGACTGGTCTCGAAGTGTCACCCGAACTCAACGGTGGCCCGAGTTCCCACAGCGGTGCCCAGAGCCAGAGGGAGATACCGAACCGAGGACGCACGGTGGCTCAGGCCGCCGCCGGGATCTGCCCCTCGAGGAGCGTGTTGCCATCCTCGGCGCTCACGCCGACGGCAACGGCCTGGCCGAGCGGGAGCGCCGATGCGAGAACCACCGTCAGCTCGCGATCGCGAACACCGTGGAACGTCCCGGCTGGCACGCGCTCGCCGTCGGAACGCTCGAGCCACACACGGTACGTCGCATCCCCGGGCAGCCCCGCGATGACGAGCTCGATCCGCGTCCCCCACGGCCTCGACTCGACGAGCGCTTCGGCCGAGGATCCGGCCGTCTCGCCCGCGAGCGCCACGCGGGTCACACCCTCCCCGCTGAGGATAGATGCCCCTAGCACGGCCACGACGACTAGCACCGCCGCGGCGGCAACCCACACCGTTCCCCGCGTCCGACCCGCGGTCCGTTCCGCCGCGACCCGGGTGAGGATCCGTTCCTCGACCTCTGCGGCCGGCCCTTCGACCTGGCCCTCTACCCGCGCGGGGTCGGCGAGCGGCAGGGCGAGCGCAACTTCCCCGAGCCCCTTGAGCTCGGCCCGGCACGCAGGGCATCCGTCGAGGTGCGCCTCGAGTGCCGTGCTCAGGTCCTGCGGCAGATGCCCGAGCGCGTAGGCGCCGAGCAACCCCTGCCAGCGGCCGTGCTCCTGCTGGCTCACGCGTCCCACCCCATCTCCTCGAGCGCCAGCCTCAAGGCTCGCAGCCCGTAGTACACGCGGCTCCGGAGCGTCCCCTCGGGGATGCCGAGCTCGGCGGCGACCTCTGGGTACGAGCGTGCGCGGTAGTAGGTCTCAACGAGCGCGGTGCGGTGATGTTCCGAGATGCGCCGAAGGGCCTCCTCCACCTGCCACGCTGCGAGCGCCCGCTCGATCGGGTCGTCACCCGCACTGGCTTCGACCGCCGCGACGTCGGCCGCGAGTGGCGGCCGCGCCGCCCGCGCCCGGGAGAGATCGATGACGACGTTGCGGCCGATCGCGAACAGCCACGTCCGGAGCGAGGACAGGTCCGGATCGAACCGGTCGGCCGCCCGCCAAGCACGGAGGAAGGTCTCCTGAACGACCTCTTCGGCCATCCCGCGGTCACCGAGAGAGCGCAGCGCGAACCGGAACAGCTCCCCCGCGTGTGCCCGGTAGCTCGCACGGAGGCCATCGTCGGTCGCCAGCGCAGGCGTGCGGATGGCGCGGAGCCGACCGGGACGAGCGCCAGCGGTGAGCCCGTTCTCGCCCATCAAGTGAACGATACGGGGGCGCGCAGACATGCGTTCACCGACGTGTGGATCCGCTCCAGGTGATCTACCGAGCGGATGAACGTTCTCCCGTTCCCGCTCGTAGGTACCGAATGACGACCTGCCGGGAGAGCGATGCGAAGGTCGACCCACATCGCGGTGCGCACGATCGGGGCGACAGCGGTGGTCGTTCTCGGGGCGCTGCCCGCGCTCGCATCACCGACACCGACACCGACCGCGGAGGCTCCTCCTTCGGCCTCGCAGCCCCCGAGCCCATCCGCCGAGCCATCGCCGTCCGCCAGCCCGACCGCAGGGACCTCGCCGTCCACCAGCCCATCCGCCGAGACCTCGCCCTCCGAGGCGCCATCCCCCAGCTCGACCGGAAGCCTGGCGACCGACCCTCCGGAACCGAAGCCTGCGGACCAGGCCGGTGGTGATGAGCGCACGCCTCGACAGGCCACCGCGAGCGCGTCGGTCGCGGCACGGGACGATCGGTTCGTGCCCGAGTCGATCACCGTCGAGGTCGGCACCACCGTGGTTTGGCGGAACGAAGGGCAGAACCCGCACACCGTCACGGCGAACGACCGCGCGTTCGATTCCGGCACGCTCGAGTCCGGCGAGTCGTTCCAGATGACGTTCGAGGAGGTCGGGACCGTTGCGTACTACTGCCAGATCCACGGCGAGCCGGGCTCCGGGATGACGGGCGTGGTGGAGGTCGTCGCAGCCCCCGGGGACCCGACCGAGGAAGGGACTGCGACGAGCGCGCCCGACGTGCTGGCGCGCACGGGTCTAGGCGTGGTGCCGCTCGTGCTCCTCGCGCTGGGGCTGGCCGTCGCGGGCGCACTCGCCCTGCGCGTCGGTTCGGCTCGCGAGGGGAGGTGATGCCAACCGGAGTTCCAAGCCTACGTCCACTGGTGCAGAGGAGGAGAAGGATGACCGTACGAAGGAAGGTCCTCGCGAACGTGCTCGTTGCAGCCGTGTCGTCCACGATGTGGATCGGCATCACTTCGGCGAACGCGGCGCCGGTGACGCTCGTGTCCGCCCTCGAGGGCGGAGCCGTCGAGGTGCCGGATCCGGGCGACCCCGACGGCTCGGGCGCCGCGGAGGTGAAGGTCAGCGTTAGGAAGGAGAAGCTCTGCTTCACGCTCGTCGTGCTCGACATCACGCTCCCGACCGCCGCCGCGCACATCCACGATGGCGGCGCCGGCGAGGCGGGGCCGATCGTGGTCACGCTGAAGGCGCCCGAGGAGGTCGCCGGCTCGGGCATCGGGCTCGCGACCGGGTGCGTGAAGGAGCTCGACAGGCCGCTCCTGCGCGACATCAAGGCGAACCCGGCCGACTACTACATCAACGTTCACACCTCGGACTTCCCCGGTGGCGCGGTCCGCGGCCAGCTCGAGGCCGCCTGAGCCGCCACTCAAGCGAATCAGCAGTGGTAGCGGGCTTCGGGCGGCCTTCCCGGCGCCGTCCGGAGCCCGCGGCGGTCCAGACTCCCCCCACCTCAAACTCCTCCGAAATGCGCTGGCCCGTCCAGACCGCCGACGCCGAGCGGCTCCTCCACGCTCTGGTCGGGGCCGGCGAGGTACCCGTCCAGGGAGACGGCGACGTGGAACCGGACGGCGCTCATCGAACCTCACTCTCGGGCGCGTAGCGCAGCATGACGTTGCCCGACGGGAACCGCTTGGCATCCAGCTGCTCAAGGCGCGTGCGTTCGAACACGCCGCCGAACAACCGCTTGCCGCTCCCGAGCAGGACGGGGTTGACGACGAGCTGGTACTCGTCGATCGGACCGTGCTCCGTGAGCTGCGACACGATCGAGCCGCTGCCGACCCGGGCGGTCGAGCTCCTCGTCGGGCAACGACCCACTCGAGACCCCCGTCCGGTCCCGCGAAGTACCCGTCCGCGGTCACCCGGTTGAACATCACGATCCGACGCGCAGATGCAATCGTCGCCTCCTCGGTGCCGTCGCCGCTGCGGGCGGGCGCGGCTCGGGGTCCATCACCGCATCCTGCGGCGTGGAGGACCCCGCAGACAACTCGCACGGGCGCCACCTTCGTCGGGAGTACCATGCGTCGGTGGCAGGGATCGCACTTCCCGAGGCGGCTCGAGAGCTCCTCGCGAGCGATGTGGTCGCGCACGTTGTCACGATCGACGAGGACGGTGGGCCGCAGGTCACCGCCGCCTGGGTCGGACTCGAAGGGGACGAGATCGTCCTGGCGACGATCCCGGACCAAAGGAAGCTGAGGAACCTCCGCCGCGACGCCCGCATCGCGCTATCGGTGCCCTCGACCAAACGCAACCCATGGGGGTTGCTGGAGTACCTCGTGGTGTACGGGACGGCGCGGGTGACGGAGGGCGGTGCCGCCGAGATGCTCCAACAGCTCGCCCACACGTACCTCGGGCCGGATGTCGTGTTCCCGGGCATACCCGATCCGCCGCCGGGATTCATCACGAGGGTCACGCCCCAGCGTCTCGGCGGCGTCGGGCCGTGGAACCCGCCAGACGCCTAGATCCGACCCGTGCGGTGACCTCGATAGACTGCGTGCCGACGGCTGAAGGGACGCGAGACAGGTCCCCGCCCTCG
>DATEDE010000166.1:0-7783 GCA_035286545.1 Actinomycetota bacterium
CTGCTCCCGCGAGCAGATGCCCCGTGGACGGCCGTGATCCCGGGGGCGATCGTGCTCGGCGTAGGGCTGCGACTCCTGGGCCTGGCGGGGTCCACTTACTTCGCGTCCCGCCTCGAACACGCGTCGGACCTGTACGGCTCGCTCAGCATGGCGATCGTGATGATGCTGTACCTGTTCCTGATCGCCCGCCTGTTCGTCGCCGCGCAGTTCATGAACGCGACTCTGCAGCGCAGGGGCGCGAAGGAGCAGCTCGCGACGTGGGTCTCCTCAGCGATCTTCAGCGAAGGGGAGCAGGGAGGAGATCATCATCCCCAGGCCGACGCCGCCGACGATGTCGTGGGGCAGGTGAGCCCCGACGTACATCCGGCCGAATCCGACAGCCCCGACGACGCCGCCAAGGACCGGCCGGGTCCACCCGGGTAGCTCCTCTCCGGCGGCGAACGCGAGCGTGGTCGCAACCGCGGTGTGACCTGAAACCCACCCGAGGTCGCCCTCGATCTTCTCGCGGATGTTCACTTCGTCCCCGAGCACGCCCTTGGGTCGCTCCCGCCCGCCGAGCGGCTTGGCGGTCTTGGCCCCGAACCACGCGATCGTCCCGCCAACGAGGAGTTTGGCCGCCAGTCGCCGCCTACCGGCGAGGAACGCCACCGCAGCAGCGATCGGCACGGTCACGAACGTCCCCGCCTGCATCACGGCCCGCACGGGGACGCGGATCGCGTCGCTCGCGCCGTTGGCCGCGCGGAAGATGCTCTCCTCGTAGGCCGGAAGACGGCCTAGCTTGGCCTCCGCTCGGCTCGCGAAGAACAGCCCGGCGCCGAGCGCGAAACGGAGAGTCCTTCGGACGCCTCGGGTCAAGGCGGACCTGTCAGGCGGTCCGCTTGCCGCGGATCGCGCCCCACACTGCCAGCACGATCACGGCTCCGACGACCGACCCGATGATGCCGGAGGGCTTCAGGTCCAACCTGTCCCTGGCTAGCAGGCTGATCAGCAACCCTCCTACGAGCGATCCGACGAAGCCTGCGACGATCGCCTCGCCCCAGTTGTTCCTGCCTGGCGTGTTCCGCCCCAAGATCATCTGGGCGATCCAGCCGGTGGCCATGGCGATCAGGATGATGGCGATGATCAGCACGTTCGGGTCCCTTCAGCCGGAGGTCCGCCGAAGTGTACCGGCCCGATTGGCGCGCGGTAGTCGGTTGGGGCAGGATGCGGCCGATGGCCCGCGCCACCCTGAACCTGTACTCCGACGAGGACCTCGACCGGCTGCATGCCGCTTCGCTCCGCGTCCTCGAGGAGGTCGGCGCGCGGATCATGACGGCGGCGGGGCGGGAACTCCTGCTCGACGCCGGCTGCACGCTCGAGGGCGAGGACCTGGTGAAGATCCCGCGGGCGCTCGTCGAGCGCGCGATCGAGACGGCACCGTCGCACTTCACGCTCTACGACCGGAACGGCGAGCCCGCGATCGCGCTCGGCGATGGGTACACGTACATCGGCACGGGGGTCACGAACCTCAACTACCTGAACCCGCGTACGGGTCAGGTCGAGGAGTTCTCGCTCGCCGCCACCGCCGAGGTCACGCTGCTGTCCGACGCCCTGCCCGAGATCGACTTCGTTGCGACCCCGGGCGTGACCCGCTCTATCGAGGACGAGCTCCCCCTTCACATCGTTAACCAGTCGGAGTTCCTGGAGATGGTCACGAACACCACGAAGCCCCTCATGGTCCTGATCGCCGGAGGGCCGGAGCTCTCCGACATCTACGACATGGCCGAGTTGGTCGCCGGCGGGGCCGACGGGCTCCGCGAGCGGCCGTTCGTGATCCCGTACCTGAACTCGGTCTCCCCGCTGCTGTTCAACGTCGAGACGGTCGACAAGCTGCTCGAGGCGGCCGATCGGGGCCTCCCGGTCTGCTGCCAGGCCGCACCCCAGGTGGGCGCCACCGGTCCCGCGACGATCGCCGGCACGTGCGTGATCGCGGCGGCCGAGACCCTGGCCGGCCTGGTGATGTCGCAGCTTCGGCACCCGGGGCTTCCGTTCCTTTCGGGGACCGTCCCCTTCCTCATGGACATGCGCAACGGGAGCGTGACGGTGGGAGGCCCCGATGGCATCCGGTTCATGGTGATGATGGCCCAGCTCTGCCGTCGGTGGGGACTCCCGTCGCTCGGCATCAGCTTCGGAGGGGACTCGAAGGCGATGGACGAGCAGGCCGTGCTGGAGGCGGGGTACTACGGGTTCGGCGCGGTGCTAGGCGGTGTCGACATGGTGTTCGACGCCGGGTGCGTGGAGGGCGGCCTCCTGTTCGCGCCGGAGCTGCTCGTGATCGCCGACGAGCTCGCGCGGATGACGCGCCTCGCGGTCGAGCCGACCGAGGTGAGCGACGAGACGATCGCGTTCGACGTGATCGCGAAGGTCGGGCCGGGGGAGATATACCTGGGCGAGGATCACACGCTCGCGCACTTCCGCGAGCTCTGGTTGCCCCGGGTGCTCGCCTGGGAGGGACGCGACGCGTGGGAGGAGGCCGGCTCTAAGACCCTTGCCGAGCGCGCCCGTGACAAGGTCTTCGAGGTGTGGAAGAGCCACACGGTCGAGCCCCTCCCCGACGAGGTGCTCGACGGGATGCGCGCCGTCATCGAGGCTCGGCGCGCGATCGTCCCACCCGAGTGAGGGCCGAGCCCCCGGTAGGGTAGGCCGATGGTCCAGGCCCAGACGGCATCGGGGCTCCTCACCGTGCCCGACGCTCCGCGAGCCTTCCACCTCCTCGCGAAGCCCACCGGCGCGATCTGCAACCTCGACTGCGAGTACTGCTTCTTCCTCTCGAAGGAGGCGCTGTACCCGGGCAGCCGGTTCCGGATGGCGGACGAGCTGCTCGAGACCTACGTCCGGCAGTTGATCGAGGCCCACGGCACGGTCCCCGAGGTCACGATCGCCTGGCAGGGCGGCGAGCCCACGATGATGGGCCTGGACTTCTTCCGGCGCTCGGTCGAGCTCGCGCAGCGCCACCTGAAGCCCGGTCAGCGCGCGACGTACACGATCCAGACCAACGGCACGCTGCTGGACGACGAGTGGGGGGAGTTCCTGAAGGAGCACGGGTTCCTCGTCGGCCTGTCGATCGACGGACCGCGCGAGATGCATGATCGCTTCCGCGTGGACAAGGGCGGCAAGGGCAGCTTCGATCGCGTGATGGCTGGCCTAGGTCATCTCCAGGAGCACGAGGTGGACTGGAACGCGCTCACCACGATCCACGTCGCCAACCAGGACCGCGGGCGCGAGGTCTACCGCTTCCTGCGGGATGACTGCGGGGCCCGCTTCATGCAGTTCATCCCGATCGTGGAGCGCGCCACCCCGCAGACCCTGCCGATGGCGAACGAGGGCTGGGGCGCCCAGGTGCTCGACCGCCCCCTGTACACCCAGGAGGGCGACCTCGTGACCGAGCGCTCGATCTCGCCCAGGGGGTACGGGCGGTTCCTGATCGACGTGTTCGAGGAGTGGGTGCGGCGAGACGTCGGCGAGGTGTACGTGCAGATGTTCGACGTCGCGCTCGCCAACTGGGTGGGCGAGCCGCCGAGCCTGTGCGTTCACTCGGAGACGTGCGGTCTGGCGCTCGCGCTCGAACACACCGGCGACCTGTACTCCTGCGATCACTTCGTCGAGCCCGCCTACAAGCTCGGCAACATCAAGGACAAGCACATGCTCGAGCTCATCGCGCTCCCGCAACAGCAGGCGTTCGGGCAGGATAAGCGGGACACGCTCCCGCGCTACTGCCGTGAGTGCGACGTGCGGTTCGCCTGTCACGGGGGCTGCCCGAAGGACCGGTTCAGGAACGACCCTTACGACGAGGCCGGGCTCAACTACCTGTGCCCGAGCTTCAAGGCGTTCTTCGGCCATGTCGATCGGCCGATGCGGGTGATGGGCGACCTGTTGGCGGCCGGTCGGGCCCCGTCGGAGATCGTGGCGCTCACGGCGGCCGAGGACGCCCGACGCGGTCGCAACGACCCGTGTCCGTGCGGCGGTGGCCGGAAGTGGAAGCGCTGCCACGGAGCCGGGCAGGCCGAGGGGCCCGAGGCCCCATAAGCCTGATCGTGACCCGCACGCGCGCGGGTCGGCCCGCGCACGGCCGGGCTTCTGCTAGATCCCGAGGACCTTGGCCTTGGCGGCGGCGAACTCTTCGTCGGTGAGGGTGCCCGCCGCGTGCAGTTCGGCGAGCTTCTGAACCTGAAGCATCGGGTCGTCCTCATCGACGGCCGGAGGTGGGGCGGCCGCGGCCTGCTGCTCCGCCGCTTGTCCCGCGTACTTCTGCTGCTGACGCCGGGCCACACGCCCGGATACCGCCGTGGCCGTGCCGGCGACGACCGCGGTCCGAGCTGCCATCCCCACCAGTCCTGGACCCCTGCGCATCATGGTTGGCTCCTTCCTTCCGATCCGTGGTGGATGCTCAGTTGGACTCGGCCCACTCGACCGCGGCCATCACGACGTCGTGCGGGATCCGCTCGAGGTCCAGCAGAACACCGTCGGCGTTCAGGATCGCCTGCTGCAGCTTTGCCGCCCACAGGTCCTCCCAGACCAGGAGCGCGGCCGAGGAGTTCGGGTCGAGCTCCTCGGCGGCGGCCTCCAGGTCCTCCTGGTTCAGCAGCCCTCCAGGACCCTGGCCGGCTAGCTCCGCGAAGGCGGCGCCCACCTCCGAATCCAGGTCGCCGACCTCGAGGGTCGCGACGTTGCCGTCCTCGTCCTTGATCACGAAGGCGAGGTCGATGAGCCGGATCGTCTGGCTGTCTATGAGCTCGGCGAGCGCGGGCGCGATCTCGCCTTTGAACTTGTTGCCCGGAAACGCCACGATCATGTACTCGACCGGTCCGATCGCCATGCCTCCTCCTTCGTTCAAACGAACGGCGGCACCTTATCCCTCGAACCCCGCCGGCGTCACGGTTCGTCGGGGGCGTCGCGGTGGGTGGGAGGGGTTCATGCCCCGCCCATCGGAAGCTTGTCGCGCTGCCCGTACGTGTTCCCGTAATGGCTGATGTCGAGGATCACGGCGAGTGCGATCCAGAGCCAGTCGACTCCGTGGACACCCAGCGGCGGAGCGCCGAGGAACAGCCAGATCAGCGTCGTGAACGGCAAGAAGATCAACCCGAGCAACGGGAAGATGAACGTGTCGAAGGTGCGGTCGACGACCGCCGGTCGCGCGATCCAGATGAGGATGAACACCAAACGTGGTGCGAACGCCGACATCAGCACGAGCAGACAGCCCATCGGGAATCCTCCCTGAAGGACCCCACCGGGTCCGATCGGACGAGCATAATCCGCACCCGAGCGTTGCGCGAACGCGAACCGGGCACGGGTCGGGCTAGAGCCCGATCTTCAGGCTCGCCCAGAACATGCCGGCCAGCGCCAGGGTGCCGGCCAGGGCAGCGGCGGTGATCGCGACGCGGCGCACGCTCCAGACCTGGATCGAGACCGGGGCGCGAGCCGGGGCGAGCGCGCGGAACCGCTCGAGGATCGGGCGGCCATCCTCCTTGAGCTTTTCGCTCACCTGGGTAGGGATGGCTAGGCCCTTGGCCGACGCCATGGCCTCGGCGACGTCCTCGGGTGAGAAGACCCGCGTGGCCCGCTCGTAGACACGGTCGGGGTCGGTCCGCAGGGCAAGCGTCAGCATCATGTTCGCGAGGTCCACGGCCTGGCGCCACGGCGTGGGGCGGACCTGGAGCCCGGAGACGTCGATCAGCTGGAGGTGTCCATCGCGCACCAGCATGTTCGCCGGCTTGAGGTCGCGGTGCGCGAGCCCGGCCCGCCACAGCCGCTGGACGAGCTCCATCCCCTCGTCGATTACCGCGTCGTCGACGTCGGCGTCTTCGAGCGTCTTGGACCCGCTGAAGAACTCGGTCACGAGCATGTACTCGCGATCGGGGGTCAGCTCGACGATCCCGTAGGTGGCGGCCACCGAGACGCCGATGTCGTCGAGCAGGCGCAGCGCGTAGTCCTCGTACAGCGTGAGCCGGCGTACCGAGCCCAAGGGCACCTCGTCCTCGAGCTGCCCGTACATGATCGTCCGCCCGATCTTGTACCAGCGGTCTGCGCGCAGGTGGCTCGTCGAGTAGATCTTGCCGAACAGCCAGCCCTCGACCTCCTCGACGCGCATCCGCAGCGGACTCGAGCCGCCCGAGCCGGATAGGCCGAACGGCTCGACCTCGATCACGGTGAAACCCAGCTGATCGTGGATCGCCTCGACGATCGCCTCGCCCCGGGCACCGCCCAGGTCCAGGTGCGCGCTCTTGCCCCCGCGCGAGTACGAGACGGGGAAGACCTCCTCCGGCACGAAGAACGCGAACGCAAAGCCGGTCGCCACCCAGCCCAGCAGGAGGGAGTAGACCTCGTCGACCGCGTACCCGGCGCCCAGGAGGAGCCGGGCGAGCACGACGAGCGAGGTGAGGACGAAGGCGCCGATCCGGGCGAGGCGTCGCGCGCGGCCGGGTGGCGCCAGCACCATCGCCGCGCCGAACAGCGTGACCGACAGGGCCGCGATCGGGAGCGAGGGGAACGTCGTGTCGGCGTTCGTCGAGAGCACCGTGACGCCCGCCGGCGGCGGGCGCTCGATCGCCAGGGCGGTCACGATGAAGTCCACGACCACGAATAGCGTGAGCAGCGTCACGATGTGACGCCACCGCTTGTAGAGCGCCGCGATCACGACTACCGCGACCCGAAGGATCCAGAGCGGCAGCGGCTGCGTGAGGTCGTCGAGCAGGTCGGCCGCGTCGACCAGGAACGGGGTGCGCAGGTCCTGGAACCAGCGCAGAAGCGGGGCCTCGGCGTCGGAGGGGTCGATCAGGCGGTGGAGGAGGACCCCCAGGACGAGGATGGCGAGGACCCCCCAGGCCCACCGGTGCCAGCCCTCGCCGCGCGGCAGCGGTGGCGGGTCGCCCGAGGGCCGACGATGCCAGCCCGCCCGGGGGAGTCGCGCTTCGATCTCGGCCACGCCGCCTCCTTCCGTTCGGTCCGGTGGGACTCTATCCCGCGGTGGCGGCGGCTCGCGGGCGTTGCACCGGTGCGATAAGGTGCCGAGGACGGCCGCGTCCGAGGGTGACGCGGGTCGAGAAAGGAGCCCACGTTGGACCTCAGTGACGTGCTCTGGGCGATGCTCGCCTTCCTCTTCTGGTTCATGATCATCTGGATGTTCATCGGCGTGTTCGCCGATATCTTCCGTCGCAACGACCTGTCCGGCGGCGCGAAGGCGGGTTGGCTCCTGCTGTTGTTCGTGCTCCCATTCCTGGGCATCCTCATCTACATGATCGCGCGGCCGAAGATGACCGCGCAGGACAAGGAGATGATGGAGCAGATGCAGGAGGCGCAGCGCCGCGCATCCGGCTACTCGGCCGCCGACGAGGTCGCCAAGCTCGCGAAGCTCCGCGACTCGGGTGAGATCACCGCCGAGCAGTACGAGGAGATGAAGAAGCGCGCGATGATGACCACCTGAATCCGTTCTGTACGGATCCCTTGGAGGCCGCCTCCGGGCGGCCTCTTCGCTGTTCAGTCGGGATGAGCGATGTGTGGCAGGCGTTTGCGGATCGTGCGCTCGGGCGCTCTGCCAGATTCGACCAGGTCAGGGTCCGCGGCCGAGGCCGCCGCGAACCAGTCGCCGTAGCGCTCGGAACCCCATACGGACGTGACGCCGTGCAGCAGCACCGACAGGGCCACGGTGGCCGCGACCGTCTCCCCCACGAGGGCGATCCCCGGCACGGCCTCCTCGAGCGCGATCAGAGCGAAGACGACGGATGCGAGCCCTCGCGGCCCGAACCAC
>DATEDE010000167.1:0-7477 GCA_035286545.1 Actinomycetota bacterium
GGGCTCGAGCCCGACAACCGCGTCGAGGTCACCCGGTGCCCGTGGTGCGAGACGCCGGCCGAGCAGCACTTCCGGTACTGCCCTCGATGCGGGCGCTCGCTCGCCGCCGTGCGGATCTACAAGGAGCTCATCGACCGCGGCCTCGACGACCGCGAGGTGCGGGCCCTGCTCGTGCGCGCTGGGTTCGAGCCCTTCTGATCCTGCTTCGACTTGCGCCTTCGCGCCATTTGGGCGCACGATTGGACGAACATCCGCGGGGGAAGGAGGTGCGGATGGCTAAGTACATGATCCAGGCGTCCTACACGCAGTCGGGCGTGCAAGGCGTCCTGAAGGAGGGCGGGTCCGGTCGCCGGGACGCGATCGGGAAGCTCCTGGCCGACCTGGGAGGGAGCCTCGAAGGCTTCTACTTCGCGTTCGGGCAGGACGACGTCTTCGTGATCGCCGATCTACCCGACAACGTCACGGCCGCGGCGATCGGTCTGACCGTGGCTGCCTCAGGAGCGGTGACGAGCAGGACCGTCGTGCTCCTCACGCCTGAGGAGATCGACCGGGCGACGCAGCAGTCGGTCTCCTACCGCGCACCGGGAGCGTAGGCCGGGACCTGCGATGCGAGGGCGGGACCTCGAGGCCCCGCCCTCAGTCGCGCTTCGAGCGCCGGGTGCGTGGGTGTTCCAGCACACAGTCCTCGGGTGCCTTGTCCTCGCGCAGGCCCTTGAACGACGGGGCGCGCATCTTCCTAGAGCCCTTCGTGATCTCGAGGTACTCGACCTCGCACACGAGGACGGGGTCGACGAACGTCGCGCCCTTCACCGCCGGGAGCTCGGGGTCGTCGGCGGCGGGCTCGGAGCGCGCGATCGGGGTGAGGCGCTCGAGCAAGCTCTCGAGGGTCTGCTGAGTGAAGCCGGTCCCGACCTGACCGATCCACAGGAGCCGGTCTTCGTCGTAGGCGCCCACGAGCAGCGCGCCGAAGGTCCCCGCCCGTCCGCCCTGGCCCGGGGTCCAGCCCAAGATCACGCAGTCCTGGGTGTTCGTGAGCTTGATCTTGCGCCAGTCCGGTGAGCGCCGCCCGGGGAGGTAGCGCGAGCCTGTCTTCTTGGCGACGACGCCCTCGAGGCCGAGCTCGCGCGCTGCCTCAACGAACCTCTTGCCCGCGCCCTCGACGTGGGTGATCACCTGCAGGCGGTGGTCGGTCTCGACGATCGTCTCGAGCAGCTCACGTCGCTCCTCGAGCTTCAGGCCGGTCAGGTCCTGCCCGTCGAGCCACAGCAGGTCGAAAGCGACGAGCGCGACCGGGATCTTCTGGGCGATCCGCTTGATCTCGCGCTCGTTGGCCAGGTTCATCCGCTGCTGGAGCGTCTCGAACGAGTTCCGCCCGTCCTCGTCGAACGCCACGATCTCGGCGTCCAGGACCGCGTTCACCTGGTTCACGAGCTCGTGGACCATGTGCAGCTCCGGGTACTTGTCGGAGACGTCGCGTCCGTTCCGGGTGATTAGCCTGGTCCGGTCGGTCGCCATCGGCGTGATCGAGCGGATCCCGTCGAACTTCGGCTCGAACCACCAGTCCTGCCCGTCGAACGGCTTCCACCCGCCCTCGGCGAGCATCGGCGAGAACGCCGGCGGCGACGCGATCAGGGGCGCCTGCTGTGCGGAGCCGAGGAATGCGAGCCAGTCGGTCCGGGTCTTCACGAAGTGGAACTCCAGGCCGGGGTACCGGCGGCCGTGGAGGCGGAAGGTGACCTTGGAGTCCGTCCACTCCAGCGGCTCGTACCACCCGTCATCGAAGATCCGGACCTCGCCGGCGCCGTAGTGGCCCTGCGGGATCGTGCCCTCGAACGTGCCGTAGTCGAGCGGGTGGTCCTCGACGTGGACCGCCAGGCGCTTGTCGCCCGTGTCCGTGGGGAGCCCGCGGGGCACCGCCCAGGATGGGAGCGCGCCGTCGCGCTCGAGCCGCACGTCGTAGTGAAGGCGCGTCGCGCGATGCTTGTGGATCACGAACGAGTTCCCCTCGCCCGCGGCGCGGCCGGGCGCGGGCTCGGTCGTCCCCTCCGGCCCGAACTCGCGCTTGCTCAGGTACTCCGCGAGGTCGGGGTCCCGGGAGGAGGCGATCACCTCGGCCGAGGTGCGAGCGACGTCGATCCCTTTGGCCGGAGCCAGCCCCACCGCCTCGAGTGCCGGAGCTAGGTCCTGAGGTGAGGTGCGGACCGGCTCGAACAGGTCGCCGTGCTGCTCGAGGCGCTCCCACACGTTGTCGATGCGGAAGTCCTGCGGGGTGATCTCGGTCTCGACCTCCTCCCAGGCAAGCGGCGTCGAGAGCGTGGCGCCGGGCTCGGGCCGCATCGAGTAGACGGCGGCGATGTTGGCGCCGCTGCGGTTCATGTTGTGGTCGATGAAGACCTTGCCGGTCCTGTTCTCGATCTTCCAGGCCATCGTGACGTGCTCGCGGTCGGCGGCCTCGATCACCCGGCCGAGCTTCCCGACGAAGTCGCGCACCTGCTGGTATGACCACCCGGCCTCGACCGGCACGTATATCTGGATGCCGGTGGCGCCGCTGGTCTTCGGGTAGCTCGCGACTCCCAGGGCGTCCAGGGCCGCCTTCACGTGGAGCGCCACGGTCCGAACGGCCTCGAACGGCGCATCCATCGGATCTAGGTCGAAGAAGAGGTAGTCGGGCGTATCGACGGACCCGCAGCGCGAATGGAGCGGGTGCATCTCGATGCAGCCCAGGTTCGCCACGTACAGCAGCGACGGCAGGTCGTTCACCATCAGGTAACCGATCACCCCGCCCTTGCTGTCCTCGCTCCGCACCGGGCAGCGCGGGATCCACTCCGGCGTGTGCGAGGGCGCGGTCTTCTCGTAGAAGTGCGGGCCGGCGATCCCGTCGGGCATCCGCTTCATCGTGAGCGGGCGGTCGGACAGGTGCGGCAGGATCAGCGGGGAGACGTTGAGGTAGTAGGCGAGCAGGTCGCCCTTGGTGTAGCCCTCCTCGGGCCAGAACACCTTGTCCAGGTTCGACAGGCGGAGCTCGCGCCCCTCCACCTCCAGCCACCAGGCGTCGCCGCTCTTCTCGGCCCCGAGCGGCGTCGGGAGCTCGACGGTGAACGCGCGGTCGCCGGTGCGTCTCTTCCTCGCCGGCATCGTCCCAGCGTAGCGGTCGGGCCGGTGTCGGCACGGCGCGCTAGGATTCGGTCTTCCCTGTTAGTGGGGGAGTCTTCGTCTCGAGGAGAGCGCATGCCACCCAGATCGATGTGGAAGGGGGCCATCTCGTTCGGCCTCGTCACGATCCCGGTCGCCGTGTTCCCGGCAACCGAGGAGAGATCCCTGAAGTTCAACCAGCTCCACGACCAGGACATGGGCCGGATCCGCTACAAGCGGGTCTGCTCGGTCGACGGGGAGGAGGTCGACTTCGAGCACATCGTGAAGGGCTACGAGGTCGAGAAGGACCGCTACATCATCCTGACCGACGAGGACCTGGACGCTGTGCCTGTCGAGTCCAGCCGCGCGATCGACATCCAGCAGTTCGTGGACCTGGAGGAGATCGACCCGATCCTGTTCAAGAAGTCCTACTACCTGGTCCCCGACGAGACGGGGGCCAAGGCATACGCGCTGCTCCGCAGGGCGCTGTCGGAGGAGGGCAAGGTCGGGATCGCCAAGGTGAGCTTCCGCGACAAGGAGCACCTTGCCGCACTGAGGTTCAAGGACGACGTGTTCGTCCTCGAGACGATGTACTGGCCCGACGAGGTCCGCGCGGCCGAGTTCGACACGCTCGGCGCCGAGGAGAAGGTCCGGCCCAACGAGGTGCAGATGGCGAAATCACTCATCGAGAGCCTGACCGAGCCGTGGAACCCCCAGGCCTTCAGCGACGCCTACCGCGAGGCCCTTCTGGACATCGTCGAGAAGAAGCTCGCCGGCGTGCCGATCGAGGCGCCGGCCGAAGAGGCCCCTGCCCGGGTGGTCGACCTCATGGAGGCGCTGAAGGCTTCGGTCGCGGCAGCCAAGGAGCGCACGCCGGCTGCATCGGGCGGGACCAAACGCGCCGCGCCCAAGCGCGCCGCCATGAGGAAGCCAGCAGCCAAGGCGGCGACGGCCAAGAAGACCGGCACGAAGGCGACCGCGACCCGGAAGAAGGCCGCCGGCGAGTGAGGGCTCCGGACGGCTACTCGGTCCGCGGGGCACAGCGATCGGCACTTGGTCGAGGAACGTCTCGGCTAGGCTGAGCGCGTGAAGTTGGTCGTCGCCGTCGTGAAGCCCCACCGGCTCGATGAGGTCAAGGAGGCGCTCCGGGACGCCGGCGTCAACGGCCTCACGACCACCGAGGTGGAGGGGTTCGGGCGTCAGCGCGGCCACACCGAGGTCTACCGCGGCGCCGAGTACCAGGTCGACTTCGTGCCGAAGGTGAAGGTGGAGGTGCTCTGCGAAGACGCCCAGGTCCAGGGGGTCGTCGACGCGGTCACCAAGGCCGCACGGACTGGCAAGATCGGCGACGGGAAGATCTGGGTGGTATCCGTCGACCAGGTCGTCCGGATCCGCACCGGCGAGATGGGGCCCGACGCTCTCTGACATGGCCGAGCGCCCCGCGCCGGTCGCCCGGCTGCTCGACGGACTCCTTTCGCTGGATCGTGCCTACTCCGCGGGTCACCACGGTCGCTGGTCAGCCGTGCGCCGAGCCGAGCTCCTCGACGGGTGCCTGCGCGAGCTGTTCGGGGCGGCCGAGCCGCCGGAGCGGGTAGCGCTCGTCGCGCTCGGAGGGTACGGGCGCGGCGAGCTCCTGCCGGCCTCCGACGTCGACCTGCTGATCCTGCACGACGGCTCTGATCCTCGAGCGGTCGCTGGGCTAGCCCAGCGCGTCCTGTACCCGCTTTGGGATGCGGGGCTGTCGGTCGGTCACGGCGTCCGGACAGAGGAGGAGAGCCTGGCGCTCGCAGCCGACCGGCTCGACTCCACCACGGCGATGCTCGACGGCCGCGTGCTGGCCGGCGACGAGCGGGGGTGGCTGCGTCTGCACGCGGCGGTGGTCGAGGGCTTCCGCGCCGATCCCGGCTCCTCCGCCGAGCGGCTGCGCGCCGACGCGGAGGCCCGAAGGGAGCGGTTCGGTGCGGCGTCCGCGTTGCTCGAGCCGGATCTGAAGGAGGGCGCGGGGGCGCTGCGGGACGTCCACGTCCTCGGGTGGCTCGAGGTGGCGCTCGGCCGGAGCCTCCAGGTCGCCGGGCTCATGCGAGCTTCCGAGCGGACGGCCGTCGACGTCGCCGCCGAATTCCTCGTCCGGGTCCGCAGCGCCCTGCATCTGCAGACGGGTCGCGGGACCGATCGACTGCTGCTCGAGCAACAACCGCAGATCGCGGCCGAGATGGGGTTCGTGGACGAGCCCGGGCTGCTCGCCGTCGACGGGCTCATGCGCCGGGTGTTCGAGCACGCCCGTCAGGTGGAGCACGTGCGCTCATCGGTCCTCGACCGATACCTGCGTGGAGCGTCGGAGGCGGTCGAGTTGGACCCGGACCCCGCGGGTGTGCTCCGGGCGTTCGCCTCCGCCGCGCGCGAGCGCTCGGTGATGCCGGCGTCCGCGCTCGACGCGATCGACCGGGCGGCGATCCCCTCACCGGTCGGATGGACCGAGGCCGTCCGCGACGCGTTCTTCGAGCTTCTACGCGCCGGCGACTTGCGGGCGTTCGAGACGCTCGACCGGCTCGGGCTGCTGGAGCGGTTCCTGCCCGCCTGGACGGACGTTCGCGCCCGGCCCCAACGCGATCCCTACCACCGGTTCCCCGTTGACGTTCACCTGCTCCATGCCTTCGCCGGCGCCGCGAGGCTTCTAGAGGATCCGGGCGACGATCACGTCGCGGCGTGGGCGGTCGGGGCGGCAACCGATCGGGAAGGGCTGATGCTGGGTGCGCTGCTTCATGACATCGGCAAGATCGGTGAGGGGAACCACGTCGCGACGGGGGCGCGGATCGCGGACGAGGCCCTCGGGGCGATGCGCCTCGCGCAGGGGACGCGGGACCTCGCAGGCTTCCTGGTGGCCGAGCATCTCCTGCTCTCGGACACGGCGACGCGCCGGGACCTCGAGGACGACGACCTGATCCACGACGTGGCCGCCCGTGTGGGGAACGCGGAGCGCCTGGCCGCGCTGTACCTGCTCACCGTTGCCGACGCGGGAGCGACCGGTCCGCTCGCCTGGACGCCGTGGCGCGCTGCCCTCGTGCGGGAGCTCGTCGCCAAGGTCCAGCGCGTGTTCGACAGGGGCGAGGTCGGAGCCGAGACCGCCGAACGCCTCGCGGAGGCGATCGAGGCGATCCGTGCCGAGCTGGCGGGTCAGGACCCCGCCGCGGTGGAGCGATTCGTCCTACGGATGCCCCGCGCCTACGTCTTGACGGTCCCACCCGCGCGGGTGGCTCGCGAGTTCGCGTTGACCGCTCCCGCACTCGGGGTCAACGAGCTGCGGACCCTCTCGGCATCGGGGTCGCGGCCGGGTACCTACGACCTCACCGTGGTCGCGGCCGATCGCCCGGGGCTGCTCTCGCTGATCGCGGGAGCGCTGACGCTCGCGAACCTGTCGATCCTGACTGCGCAGGTGTTCACGACGGCGGATGGGACGGCGGTCGACCTGTTCGAGGTCGAGGGAGCGTTCGAGGTGGAGGTGGGGGAGGAACGGTGGCGAGCGTTCCGTGCGGCGCTGCGCAAGGCGCTCGAGGGACGCCTGTCGCTGGATCGCGGCGTCGACGACAAGCGCCGACACTACCCGGCTTCGCGCTCGCATGTCCCGGTTCGCGTTACCGTCGACAACGACGCGTCGGACTTCTTCACGGTGATCGAGGTCGGGGCGCCGGACCGCATAGGGCTGCTGTTCGACATCACCCGAACGTTCGCCGATCTCCACCTGGACGTCCACCTGGCGAAGGTCGCGACGTTCGGAGCGCGCGTGGTCGACGCCTTCTACGTACGCGACGACCTCGGCCGTCGGCTCGAGGACGCCGGCCGGGTCCTCGAGCTCGAGCGCACCCTCCAGGCCCGCCTCGAGGGCTGAGGCCATCGAAGCGGTCCGAAGAGACAAGATCGGCGACGGTTATCCTCTGGCTTTGCCCGCGGAGCAGGGTGGTGCGCATCCGAACGAGGAGATGGGGCCCAACGAGTTGTGATCTGGCCGAGCGGGGCCGGGTCGAACTTGCGCGCTCGAGGGTCGCATGACGCTCGCGCCGGACGACATCGGCCGGCTGCTGGTCGCGCTCGCGCTGCTGCTGTCGGCCGCGCACGGGCTCGGATACGTCTTCACGCGTTTCCGGCAGCCACGCGTGATCGGCGAGATCCTCGGCGGGCTCCTGCTCGGACCTACCGTGTTCGGTGCCCTGTTCCCCGAGTTCCAGGCAGCCGTGTTCCCCGCGGACGGCAGTGTGCCGCTCGTGCTGGACGCGATCTACCAGCTCGGCCTGCTGCTCCTGATGTTCAGCGCGGGGGTCGAGATCCGGGCAGCCTTCCACGCGGGCGA
>DATEDE010000168.1:0-17262 GCA_035286545.1 Actinomycetota bacterium
GTCGCAGGTTCCGGTCTAGAGGAGTTCATCCGCGTCGCGAGCGTGCTGCACCGCCAGCCGGGGATCGTGGCTCTAGAGATCTACCTGTCGGGCCCCGACCACGAGCGCGGCGGCCAGCCCACCTACGCGCGCCTGGACCGCGTCCTGGAGATCGTCGGCGCCGTCGCGCGCTTGTCGAGCCTCCCGGTCTTCGCGAAGCTCCCGCCGCTCGTGCCCGACCTGGTCGGGACGGCTCGAGCATGCGTGCGCGCCGGGGCCTTCGGCCTGACCCTCGTCGACGCGATGCCGGGTCTCGCGGTCGACTCGGTTCGGCTGCGCCCCAAGACCGCGATCCCGATCGCAGGTATGTCCGGCCCGGCGCTGAAGCCGCTAGCCCTTGCCGCCGTCTACCAGGTGGCCCGGGCGATGCCGAACGTGCCGGTGATGGGCGTCGGCGGCATCGCCACCGGGACCGACGCGGTCGAGTTCCTCCTGGCCGGCGCCTGGGCCGTCCAGGTGGGGACCGCCCTGCTGGTCAACCCGGCGGCCCCCGTCGAGGTCGCCCGGGGCGTCCTGGAGTACCTCCGCGAGAAGGGGATCGCCTCACCCGGCGACCTCCGTGGGCGACTCCGCGTCCGAGGCGAGTCCGAGTGATCCCCCGGCCCGAGAACCCGCTGATCGTCGCGCTCGACGTCTCCGACCTGGACACGGCCGAGGGGCTTGCCCGGTCGCTGGAGGGGCGCGTCGGCCTGCTGAAGATCGGCCTCGAGCTGTTCGCCGCTCACGGGCCGGCCGCGGTGCTGCGGCTGCGGACCTACTCGCCCGTGTTCCTGGACGTGAAGCTCCATGACATCCCGAACACCGTCGAGGGTGCGGCGCGCAACTGCGCCCGGATGGGCGTCGAGATGGTGACGGTGCACGCGCTCGGAGGGGAGGCGATGGTGGCCTCGGCGGTGCGGGGTGCGGCCGAGGGGGCCGAGCGGTCGGGTCATCCGATGCCGGCGATCGTCGCCGTCACCGTGCTCTCCAGCGTGGCGGGCGAAGGCCTGGCCTCACCGGCCTCGCTCGCGTACGAGGCGACCGCCGCGGGCGCGGCGGGTGTGGTGGTCTCCGGCGAGGACGTGGCGGTCGTCCGCGAGGTCCTCGGTGAGCAGGCATGTCTGGTCGTCCCTGGGATCCGTCCGGCCGGCTCGAACGGTCACGATCAGCTGCGCATCCTCACGCCGGAGGAGGCGATCGAGCGCGGTGCCGACTACCTCGTGATCGGCCGGCCCATCACCGCGTCACCGGACCCCGCGGGGGTCGCCACCGCGATCGTGTCGACCGTTCGGTGATCGGCCCGACGCAGGTACGAAACCGCAGGTGGCACGCATGCGTCGCGTTGCTGCCCGTCGGGGCCGATGACTATACTCCCGGCGGTCCCGACCCCTAGCAGAAGGAGCGTCACCATGCCCCTGCCCGTCCTGACCGAGGAACAGCGCAAGCAGGCTCTCGAGAAGGCCGCCGAGGCTCGAAAGAAGCGCGCCGAGCTCAAGGGTCAGCTGAAGTCCGGCAAGATCACGCTGAAGGACATGCTGTCTCGCCAGGGCGATGACACGGTCGGCAAGATGAAGGTTTCCACGGTCCTCGAGTCGCTGCCGGGTGTTGGGAAGGTCCGGGCGCGCAAGATCATGGAGCGGCTCGACATCTCCGCGAGCCGGCGCGTTCGCGGCCTCGGTGCCAAGCAGCGCGAGTCCCTGCTCGGCGAGTTCGCGAAGAAGTAGCGAACGCTGACCGAGCGCCCAGGCAGGCTGTTCGTCATCGCCGGTCCCTCCGGGGTCGGCAAGGGAACGGTCGTCCGGCGGGTGCTGGGTAGCATCCCCGGCCTGTTCCTGTCGGTCTCCTGTACCACCCGTCGACCCCGTCCCGTCGAGCGGGAAGGGGTCGACTACTTCTTCGTGACCGGTGACGAGTTCGACAGGATGATCGCCGACGACGAGCTGCTGGAGTGGGCGGACGTATTCGGGAACCGGTACGGCACGCCCGCCGGTCCGATCCGGCGGGTCCTGGAGACCGGGCGCGACGCCCTCCTGGAGATCGACGTCCAGGGGGCGCGCCAGGTCAAGGACCGGATGCCGCGGGCCGTGCTGATCCTGCTCGAGCCGCCGTCGCTGGCCGAGCTCGAGCGGCGCCTGCGGACCCGAGGCACCGAGGACGAGGAGCGCCTGGCCCGGCGACTGGCAAAGGCGGGGTGGGAGCTCGAGCAACGGGGGTGGTTCGATCACGCGGTGGTGAACGAAGACGTAGAGGCGGCGTCGGCCGGGGTCGCTGCTATCATCGGTGCGTTCCGCCAGGTCAGCGACGCTGCGGCCGGGAACCAGAAGGCTGAAGGAACACAGGAAGGATCCCCGCAACCATGATCGAGCCGAAGATCGACGACCTCCTGGCGCAGGTCGACTCCAAGTACACGCTGGTGACCCTCGCGGCCAAGCGCGCGCGGGAGATCAACTCCTACTACAACCAGCTCGGCGAGGGCCGCGCCGAGTTCGTGCCGCCGCTCGTCGAGACCGGACTGCGCAACAAGCCCCTCTCGATCGCGCTCGAGGAGATCGCCGAGGGCAAGATCACCGCCGAGCGCCCCGAGGGCCTCGGGATCAAGTAGCCCGGACCGGGGCGCCTGCGGCGCCGGGAGGCAGGGACATGACGGCGAGCGTCCTGCGGGGCCGCCGGATCCTGCTCGGGGTCACCGGCGGCATCGCCGCGTACAAGGCGGTCATCCTCACGAGGCTCCTCCGTCTGCATGGAGCATCAGTCCGCGTCGTGATGACTCGCTCGGCCGAACGGTTCATCGGCCCCGCCACCTTCGCCGCCCTGTCCGAGCATCGCGTCTACACGGACCTGTGGGAGGAGCCAGGCGTCGTCCTGCACGTCCGACTGGCGCACGAAACCGACCTGGCCGTCGTCGCGCCGGCCACCGCGAACGTCATAGCGAAGCTCGCGCAGGGCATCGCGGACGATCTCCTCACATCGACGCTGCTCGAGGCATCATGCCCGATCGTCGTGGCGCCGGCGATGCACTCGGGGATGTGGGAGCACGCCGCGACGCAGACGAACGTCACCACGCTCTCCGAACGCGGGGTCCGCGTGGTGGGGCCGGTGAGCGGCTCGCTCGCGGCCGGGGACGATGGTGTGGGCCGGATGAGCGAACCCGAGGACATCCTGGCCGAGATCGCCGGCGTCCTGGTCGCGGCGGGCGAGCTGTCGGGTAGACGCATCGTCGTCACGGCGGGTCCGACCTGGGAGCCGATCGACCCAGTGCGGTTCGTCGGCAACCGCTCCACGGGGAAGATGGGGTTCGCGGTTGCCGCCGAGGCGTTCTCGCGCGGCGCGGATGTCACGCTGGTGGTGGGACCCGGCACCGTGGAGCCTCCCGAGGGTCCCGCCCTCGTCCGGGTCACGACCGCGCAGGAGATGCGAGACGCGGTGTTGGCCGCCGCGGCGGATGCTGACGCCGTGGTTATGGCAGCTGCCGTCGCCGACTTCCGGCCGGCTGACGCCTCCAGCGCGAAGCTCAAGAAGGAGGAGGGCACACCCAGGGTCGAGCTCGTCCCGACGCCGGACATCCTGGCCGAGCTGGGCATCGCCAAGGGCGGCCTGGTGCTCGTCGGGTTCGCCGCCGAGACCCAGGACGTGCAGGCGGCGGGACGCGAGAAGCTCAGTCGCAAGGGCGTGGATCTGCTGATCGCGAACGAGGTCGGTCGCGAGGGCACGGGGTTCGGCTCGGACACGAGCAGAGCTGCGATCCTGGCGGCCGACGGAACCGACGAGCCCCTGCGCCAGTGGGATAAGCGCGAGCTCGCCACCGCGATCTGCGAACGCCTGGTCAAGCTCCTCGCCAGATGAGGCTCCGCCAGGGCGCGTCGGGGGCGGCTGCTATGCTCCGGCGGACATGACCCACGCCTACCTGTTCTCCTCGGAGTCGGTCACCGAGGGGCACCCCGACAAGCTCGCCGACCAACTATCAGACGCGATCTTGGACGCGATCTTGGCGGTGGATCCGATGGGTCGGGTCGCCTGCGAGGCGCTCGTCACCACCGGGCTGGTGATCGTGGCAGGCGAGATCACGACGTCCGAATACGTCGACATCCCCGCGGTGGTCCGGCAGACGGTGACCGACATCGGCTACACGGACGCCAACTTCGGCATCGACGGCGCCACCTGCGGCGTGGTGACCTCGATCCAGGAGCAGTCGGTCGACATCGCCCGGGGTGTGGACGACGCGCTCGAACACCGCGAAGGCCACTCGGCCGACGAGCTCGACTCGCTCGGCGCCGGGGACCAGGGGATGATGTTCGGCTTCGCGTGCCGCGAGACCGAGGAGCTGATGCCGCTCCCGATAGCGATGGCGCACCGGCTCACCAAGCGCCTGGCCGATGTCCGCAAGGCGGGCGTCGTCCCGTACCTGCGCCCCGACGGCAAGAGCCAGGTCTCGATCCAGTACGAGGGCGGCATGCCTACGCGCGTCGACACCGTGTTGATCAGCGCGCAGCACCGGGAGGAGGTCGACGTCGAGACGCTGCTGGCGCCCGACGTGACGTCCGAGGTCATCGACCCGGTGCTGCGGGAGTTCGAGCTCGACGCGGCGGGCGTGCGGATCCTCATCAATCCCACCGGGCGCTTCGAGATCGGTGGACCCAAGGCCGACACCGGTGTCACCGGACGCAAGATCATCGTCGACAGCTACGGGGGGATGGCGCCGCACGGCGGCGGCTGCTTCTCGGGCAAGGACCCGACGAAGGTCGACCGTTCGGCGGCGTACATGGCGCGCTACGTTGCGAAGAACCTGGTGGCGGCCGGCGTCGCAGACCGTCTGCAGATCCAGGTCGCTTACGCGATCGGCACGGCGCACCCCGTCTCCCTGGCCGTCGACACGTTCGGGGCGGAGCACGTCGACCCCACACGCATCGTCGACGCCGTTTGGGAGGCGTTCGATTTCCGGCCGGCCGCGATCATCCGGGACCTCGACCTGCGCCGTCCCATCTACAAGGACACCGCCGCCTACGGCCACTTCGGTCGCAAGGAGTTCCCCTGGGAGGCGACCGATCGCGCGGATGAGCTCCGCCGCGCGTTCGGCTAGCACGCTCGCCGGGCCCGTCGCCATCTGCGTCGACCGCCCGGTCCTCTCGCTGGACCGGCCGTTCACTTACGACCTGCCCGAGGAGGTCGGCGCTGGCGTCGGCTCTCTCGTTCAGGTGCCGTTCCACGGGCGGCTCGTCCGTGGCTGGGTGCTCGGGCCGACCGACGACGTTCCCGTGCGGATGCTGCGGGTCGATAAGGCGGTCTCGCCGGTGGCGTTCTTCGACGGTCATCGGCTCGAGCTCTTCCGCTGGATGCGCCAACGGTACGTGTCGCCGCTGGCCGCGGTGATCGAGCGGGCCGTGCCGCCTCGGGTCGCGGGGGAGGAGGACACCCTCGTGGCCGGCGGCTCGCCGACGCAGCCCCCGCCTCGCCTCGGCCCCACCCGCCTGCCGTCGTACCGGAACGGCCCCTCGGTGCTGGACACGATCACTACGCTCGCCGCGGGCACGTTCGTCCTTCGACCGGCGCCCGAGGATGAGGCGGCGGTCGCCATCGAGTGCGTCGCCGCGGCGCGATCCTCGGGCAGGTCGGCCGTCGTGGTCGTGCCGGAGGCCAGGCCGTTGCCGGCGACGGCCGCAGCGCTCGTCCGCGCCTTCGGCGATGACGTGGGCCTATTCGTCGGGGGGGATGAACGAGCGCGGTATCGGATGTGGCTCGACATCGCAGCGGGGCGATACCGCGTGGTCGTGGGGACGCGGCCCGCGGTGTTCGCGCCGCTCGACGATCTCGGGCTCGTCTACGTGCACCGGGAGAGCCACGCGCTTCACCGAGAGGAGAGGGCGCCCTACTACCACGTGCGGGAAGTGGCGCGGGCCCGGGCGAGGATCGAGGGTGCCGTCTGCGTCCTGTCGTCCTTCTGCCCGTCGATCGAGACGACGGCATTCGAGCACGTGGAGGTAGAGCCCGCTAGGCGGTCGTGGGCGCCTGTGGAGGTGGTGAAGCCGGGACCCGAGGGGCGCTCGCCCAGGTTGGTGCGGGCGCTCGCGGAGGCGGTGCGGGCTTTCCTGTTCGAGCCGATGCGCGGGTACGGCGTCGCTCGCGTGTGCCGACGGTGCGGGGAGCCGGCGGCCTGCGCGGCCTGCCTCGGGACCCTGCGACAGCGGTCGGGCGCCGTGGTCTGCACGGTGTGTGGGGCGGCCGGACGGTGCGCGAACTGCGGAGCGTCGGACTTCGGGATCGTCAGGGGAGGCGCTGAGCGGGTGGAGGAATGGGCGCGCGCCATCGCGCGCGTGCCCGTAGCGCACGTGGCCCCCGGGACCGAGCCACGACCTCCCGGAGAGGCAGAGGTCATCGTCGGCGGGGTGGACGCGGTCAAGGACATCGGACCGCTGAGACTCGACCTCGTGGGGATCATGAATGCGGACTCGTCCTTGCGGCGGCCGGGGTTGTCCGCGCGTGAGCGGACGCTCGTCGCGTGGTTCGAGGCGGCGTCTTGGTCTCGCGCCGACGGGCGCGTGATCGTGCAGACCGTGCACCCGAACGACCCGGCCGTTCAGGCACTGGTCACCGGCAAGCCGTCCAGGTTCCATCGCGCCGAGGCGATCCGCCTGACCGAGGCGGGGTTCCCCGTCGGCTCGCCTGTCTTCCGCGTCGCCGGAACCGCCTCGCTCGACGGCGAGCTCGAGGCGCTGCCGCATCGCTCCTTGCTGGTGTCGGCCGCCGGGAACGCGACGGTATGCTTGGTCGCGCTCGACCCTGCGACGCTTCCGGCGTTCGGCGACGCGATGCGCCGGCTCGCGGAGCGTGGTGTCGTCACCCGGGTCGAGGCCGAGCCGCATCTGTAGCAGGGGACCGACCGTGACCGTGTTGCCGATCCGAACGCTGGGCGACCCCGTCCTGCGCGAACCGACGAAGCCCGTAGAGTCATTCGACGACAGGCTACGCCGCCTCGCCGCCGACATGACCGAGACGATGTACGCGGCCCCCGGTGTGGGCCTTGCCGCCAACCAGGTGGGCATGTCACTCGCGTGCTTCGTCTACGACGACCGCGACGGACACACGGGATTCGTAGCCAACCCCGAGCTCTCAGAGCTCGAGGGCGAGGACACCATGGACGAGGGATGCCTGTCGATCCCCGGCCCGTACCACCCGACGACCCGGGCGCTGAAGGCGCGCCTGCGCGGCAGCGATCGCGACGGGAGGCCGATCGACATACGCGCCGAAGACCTGCTCGCCCGGATCTTCCAACACGAGACGGACCACCTGAGCGGCGGGCTCTACATCGACCGGCTCGATGACGAAGGCCGCCGCGACGTGATGCGCCAGCTCCGCGAGCTCGAACTCGGCCGATAGGCTGACTGCGCGGCTCGGGGTGGGGACGTATCCTCGGTTTCGTGAGTCGCTCGGTGCGCGTGGCCTTCCTCGGCAACGACCGGTGGTCCGTGGCCGCATTGGAGGCCCTGGCCGCTTCGACCCACGAGGTCGTCGGGGTCGTTACGGCCGGACCGAAGCCGGCAGGGCGTGGCAACGAGCTCACGCCGACGCCGGTGGCCGACGCGGCCCGCGCCCTCGGCCTCCCGCTAGCCGAGGTCGACACCGTGAAGACCGGCCCCGGGTTCAAGGCGCTCGCGACCACGGCGCCGGAGGTCCTCGCGGTCGTCGCCTACGGCGAACTCCTGCCACCGAACGTGTTGCACGTTCCCTCGACTGCGCCGGTGAACCTGCATTTCTCGCTACTTCCCGAGCTCCGCGGAGCGAGTCCGGTTCAGACGGCGCTGCTGCTCGGGCTCGAGCGGACGGGCGTGACCACGATCGTGATGGATCGGGGGCTCGACACAGGCCCGGTGATCCTCCAGCGGCCCGAGCCGATCGGGCCCGCAGACGACGCAGGCTCCCTCGGGGCGCGGCTCGCTGTCCTCGGAGCGCAGACCCTGGTCGAATCGATCGACATGCTCGGCGCGGGACCCGTCGCGCCGCGACCGCAGGACCACTCGCTCGCCACCTTCGCGACGCGGTTCACGCCCGAGGACCGGGTGCTGTCGTGGTCCAACCCCGCGCGGGTCCTGGTGAACCTCTGCCGAGCGCTGTCGCCGTACCCGGCTGCCACCACGACCTTCCGCGATCAGGGGCTGAAGGTGTTCCGGGCCGAAGCGACCTTCGCGGCAGGAGAGCCCGGCACCATCGTGCGGGTCGACGACGTTGGGTTCGTGGTGGCGACCGCCGATGGGGGGTTCCGGCCGCTGGAGGTGGCGCCCGCCGGGCGCAAGCGGATGTCCGGGGCCGATCTGGTACACGGCTTCCGTCCCGAGGTCGGCGAGCGGCTCGGTTGAGCCCCGCTCCGGGAGGACCGCGTCGCCGACCCGGAGCGCAAGCCGTCCGACGCGGTCTGGCCCCCGCGCCCCCATCCGCGCGTTCGGTGGCCCTGGCCGTTGTGATGCGGGTGACCGACGAGGGTGCGTACTCGAACCTCGCGCTCCGCAGGACGCTCGATCGTGCCGGGCTCTCCGAGCGCGACGCCGCGTTCGCATCCGAGCTCGTCTACGGGACGTTGCGACGGCTGGTCCCGATCGACCATGCCCTCGCACCGCTCCTGGATCGCCCGCTCGAGACCGCGCCGAAGCCGGCACGCGCGGCGCTTCGGCTCGGCGCGTACCAGCTCCGGTACCTGCGTGTGCCACCGCACGCAGCGGTGGCCGAGACCGTCTCGCTAGTCGAGCAGCGGCAGCGGGGGTTCGTGAACGCGGTCCTACGACGCCTGTCGTCCGCCGAACCGCGAGAGCCAGCGGGTGTCACCGCCGAGGCGATCGCTCTTCGCACCGGCCTGTCCGCATGGGCGATCCGGGAGCTCGAGCGTCTCCTTGGCGAGGAGGCGGAGGAGGCGGCGGCCGCCATGGCCGAGCGCGCCTCGACCACGCTGCGCGTGAATCCGTGCCGGAGCTCGCTCGCGGAGGTGCTGAAGGACCTGACGGCCGCCGGTGTCTCGTCGTCTAGAGGGCGGATCCACGATGGATCGCTCCTGGTCGAGTCGGGCGATCCGGCGAGGCTGCCGGGCTTCGCCGAGGGACGGTTCGTCGTCCAGGACCAGGCGTCCTCGTTCGTGGTCGCTGCCCTGGACCCCAAGCCGGGCGATCGGATCCTCGACGTCTGCGCAGGTCCCGGCGGGAAGGCGGCTCACCTCGCGTGCCTCGCCGGGCATGACGGGAAGGTCGTGGCCGCCGACGTCTCGGCCTCGCGCCTGGGCCTCGTTCGGGAGACCCTGGGCAGGCTAGGCCTGCAGGCGTCCCTGCTCGTCCAGGACGGACGCCGGCCGGCGCTGCGGGAGGGGTTCGACGCCGTGCTCGTCGATGCGCCGTGCTCGGGTATGGGCTCGGCACGACGCCGGCCCGAGCTCCTGTGGCGCGTCGGGAGGGAGGAGCTCTCGGGTCTTGCCCGTCTCCAGGTTGGGATAGCTACGGCCGGGGCCGGATTGCTGAGGCCGGGAGGTCGCCTGATCTACAGCGTCTGTACGTTCCCTCGGGCCGAGACCGACGCGGCCTGTGACGCGCTGCTGCGCCGCCGTCCCGAGCTGCTTCCGTTCGCGTTGGGAGGGCCCGACGGTCCCGCCGAGCGGCTCCGGCTGTGGCCCCACAGGCACGGATGCGACGCGATGTTCGTCGCGGGGTTCAAGAGCGGGGGCGCGGCCGTCCTCCCCGAGGTGCCCATCCCGACGGACTAGGATTAGCCGCCGTGGGCAAGCTCGCCGCCTCGATCCTTGCCGCAGACCTGGCGCACCTGGCCGCCCAGGTAAAGCTGGTCGAGGGGCATGCCGACCTCATCCATATCGACATGATGGACGCCCATTTCGTCCCGCCGCTCACGATCGGGCCGCCGGTCGTTGCGAGCCTCCGGCCGCACACGGCCCTCACGCTGCACGCTCACCTCCAGGTCGACACCCCCGAGGCCCTGTTCGACGAACTCGCCGAGGCGGGGACCGACGTCGTGACCTTCCAGGTCGAAGCCGTCCCCGACCCGACCCCCGTGATCCGCAAGGCCCGGGGGACGGGGATGCGCGTCGGCATCGCCCTCGTTCCGGAGACTCCGATCGAAGCGGCGATGTCACATCTGGGCGAGGTCGACGACGTGATCGTCCTCGCGGTGCACCCAGGGTGGGCCGGCCAGCCCTTCCAGCCGGAGGCGCTGCCCAAGGTTCGCGCCCTCCGCGCCGAGATCGACCGCCGCGGACTCGCGGTGGACCTGCATGTCGACGGTGGGGTGAACGCTTCGACGGCGCCCGCGTGTGTCGACGCCGGGGCCACGGTGCTGGTGGCCGCCTCGGCGATCTTCGGCGCGGTGGACCCCGCGGCCGCCGCCCGGGACCTCAAGCGCGTGGTGGAGGCGACCTAGATGCCCGAGAGGATCCTCGTCGTCGATGACGACCCGGACATCGCGCGGTTCGTCGAGGTCAACCTGCGCAGCGCCGGCTACGACGTCTCGGTCGCCTCCGATGGCGAAGAGGCGCTCGACAAGGCCGGCACGCTCCGCCCCGACCTCGTGCTCCTGGACGTGATGATGCCGCGGATCGACGGGTTCGAGGTCGCGCAACGGCTCCGCCGGAATCCGCAGACCGCAAACACCTCGATCATCATGCTCACCGCGAAGGCGCTGTCCACCGACAAGGTGCTGGGTCTCACCGCAGGGGCCGACGATTACATCATCAAACCGTTCGACCCGATCGAACTTCTCGCGCGCGTCAAGGGGACGCTGCGCCGCGCGAAGGAGATGCGCAACCTCTCGCCGCTCACAGGGCTACCCGGCAACATCCGGATCCAGGAGGAGATCGAGCGCATGGTGCGCGAGGACCAGCCGTTCGCCGTCTTGTACTCGGACCTGGACAACTTCAAGGCGTACAACGACCAGAAGGGTTTCGTGCGCGGCGACCGCCTGATCCAGGCCACGGCGCGGATAATCCAGGACGCGGTCGTCGAGTTCGCGGGTCCCGATGGGTTCGTCGGCCACGTCGGCGGCGACGATTTCGTCGCCGTGGTGCCGCCCGAAGCCGCCGAGGACGCCGCCAAGCGGATCGTCGAAACCTTCGACGCGCGGATCCATGAGTTCTATGAGCCGGAGGACCTCGAGCGGGGGTACGTGGAGGTCGAGGACCGCAAGGGCGTCCTGCAGCGCCTGCCCCTTGCCGGGGTCTCCGTAGGCATCGCCACCACGCAGGTCCGCCGGTTCGAGCACTACGGCGAGGCGGTGGCGATGGCCACCGAGATGAAGCAGTTCGCCAAGCGCGAGCCGCGCTCCTCCTACGCCGTGGACCGCCGTCGCCCCGACGGGACGACGCCCGACCCGAACGAGCCCTAGCCGGGTTCAGCCGGGGCCTCGTCGCCTGCGGACCCCGACGCGGCCTATACTCGCGGGGAAGAGCCTGTTTCCGGGGCGGGGTGCAACTCCCCACCGGCGGTAACAGTCCGCGACCCTCCGGCAGCCAGTCGGGGGTGGACCCGGCGAGATTCCGGGACCGACCGTGAGAGTCGGGATGGGAGGAGACGGGCGGAGGTCGGCGGCGACGTACGCCCGCCGGCACCTGCCGCTTCCCAGCACCCACGCCTCGAGATCGGAGCGCTGTGTCCGACGAGGCGTACATCGAGCGAGCGATCGAGCTCGCGGAGCTGGGGCGGGGACTGGTCTCCCCGAACCCGATGGTTGGCGCCGTGGTGGTCGCCGGCGGCGTGGTGGTCGGCGAAGGCTGGCACCAGGGCGCCGGGCTCCCACACGCGGAGATCGTCGCGCTCGACCAGGCCGGCCCGCGTGCCCGCGGCGCCACCCTCTACACCAGCCTCGAGCCCTGCGACCACTTCGGTCGCACTCCACCTTGCACCCGGGCGATCGTCGCGGCGGGGATCGCGATGGTGGTCTCGGCGACGTCGGATCCCAATCCCGTCGTGGACGGTCGCGGGTTCGCGGCGCTCACCGCGGCCGGTGTCCATGTCCGTCGCGGTGTGCACGCCGAGGCGGCCGAACGCCTGAACGCGGCCTTCGCCAAGCACGTCCGCACGGGCCTGCCGTTCGTCACCTGGAAGGCCGCGGCAACCCTGGACGGCAAGGTGGCCGCGCGCGACGGGTCCTCCAAGTGGATCA
This sequence comes from Actinomycetota bacterium, assembly GCA_035286545.1. Lineage (GTDB taxonomy): Bacteria > Actinomycetota > UBA4738 > UBA4738 > HRBIN12 > DASSJM01. The sequence goes on from DATEDE010000168.1 coordinate 12,157, forward strand.
CCGGCGAGGCCGCTCGTGCCGACGTCCACCGCCTGCGGGGCGCGTCCGATGCGATCGTCATCGGCGCCGGTACTGCGCTCGCCGACGACCCGGCCCTGACGGTCCGCGACCCGGGCTACCGAGGCCGCCCTCCGATGCGCGTCCTGGTGGATGCGCGAGGGCGCGTCCCGGCCACCGGCGACCTGTTCGACGACGCCGCGCCGACGCTCGTCGCGACCACCGAGCTCGCGCCGCCCGCGGGTAGGGAGGCCTGGGAGGCAGCCGGCGCCGAGGTCGAGGTGTTCGGGTCCGAGGGCGAGCGGGTGCCGCTCGCGGCGCTGATGGCGCACCTCGGCAAGCGGGACGTGCAGTCGGTCCTTCTGGAGGGCGGCCCCACGCTCGCCTGGTCGGCGGTGGAAGACCACCTCGTCGATCGTGTCGTCGTCTACCTCGCGCCCCGGATCGTTGGCGGCACCGACGCGCCCACCGTTCTGGGTGGCCGCGGGTTCGCGCCGATCGCGTCCGCCTTGCAGCTGCGCATCGTGTCGGCCGAGCGCGTCGGCGAGGACATAAGGGTGGAGGCGGATGTTCACAGGGATCGTTGAAGAGCTTGGCACCGTCCGCGAGGTCAGCCCCGCGCGGCTGTCGGTGGCGTGTCGAGGCGTTACCGGAGACGCGGAGATCGGCGCGTCGATCGCCGTCAACGGCGCCTGCCTCACGGTCGTGGAACGCTCCGAGGGGCATCTCGCGTTCGACCTGTCCGGGGAGACCCTGCGCCGCACCAGCTTCTCGCGCCTGTCCGTAGGCGATCCGGTGAACCTTGAGCGATCGCTCACCCTGTCGAGCCGCCTGGGCGGGCACCTCGTGCAGGGCCACGTCGACGGGGTCGGCGAGGTGGTGGCGATCCAGCCGGATCGAGAGGGGGCGTGGCTGTCGGTGCGTGCCCCCGGTGCGGTCCGCAGGTACCTGGTTGAGAAGGGCTCGGTGTGCGTGGACGGGATCAGCCTGACCATCGCAGGGCTGGACGGAGACGCGTTCTCCGTCGCCGTCATCCCACACACCTTGGACGTGACGACGCTCGGGTCGGCCCGTGAGGGCGACCTGGTGAACCTGGAGGTCGACGTGATCGCGAAGTACGTCGATGCGCTGCTGGAGAAGGGACGGTCATGAGCGGGACGGAGACGGAGCTGGACCGGTCGGTGTTCGCCACGATCGATCAGGCGGTCGAGGAGATCCGGGCGGGCAGGATCGTGATCGTTGTCGACGACGCCGACAGGGAGAACGAGGGCGACTTCATCATGGCCGCGGAGAAGGCCACTCCGGAGACCCTGAACTTCATGGTCACCCACGGCCGCGGGATCGTCTGTATGCCCGTGACCGGGGAGCGCCTCGACGAGCTTCGGATCCCTCTGATGGTCTCGAAGAACAACGAGAGCCACGGGACGGCGTTCGCCGTGTCGATCGACATCCAGGGGCGGACGACGACCGGGACGAGCGCGTTCGACCGCGCGGCGACCGTCCGGTCGATCGCCGATGAGACCCTGCGGCCTGAGGACATCCGGATGCCCGGCCACGTCTTCCCGCTGATGGCCCAGGAGGGAGGCGTTCTCAGGCGCGCGGGGCACACGGAGGCGACCGTGGACCTGGCGCGTCTGGCAGGCATGTATCCGGCCGGCGTGCTGTGCGAGGTCCTGCACCCCGACGGATCGATGGCGCGGATGCCCGAACTCGTCCGCGTGGCCCAGGAGCACGGCCTGAAGCTGATCTCGATAGCGGACCTGATCGAGTACCGGCGCCATCGCGAGCACCTGGTCAAGCGCACCGCCGAGGCGCAGATCCCCACCGAGTACGGCGAGTTCACGACGATCAGCTACGAGAGCCTCGTCGAGGGCACCACGCACGTCGCGCTGGTCCTGGGCGAGATCGGCGACGGCGAGCGGACCCTCGTGCGGGTGCACTCGGAGTGCCTGACCGGCGACGTGTTCGGTTCGATGCGATGCGATTGCGGCGACCAGCTGCACGCCGCGGTCGTGCAGATCGGCAAGGAGGGACGCGGCGTCGTCCTGTACATCCGTGGTCACGAGGGCCGGGCGATCGGCCTGACGCACAAGCTCCGGGCCTACCAGCTCCAGGAGCAGGGGCGCGACACCGTGGAGGCCAACGTCGAGCTCGGCTTCCCCGCGGACCCGCGCGACTACGGGATCGGGGCGCAGATCCTCGTGGACCTCGGCGTGCGATCGATGCGGCTCCTCACGAACAACCCGGCCAAGCGGGCCGGGCTCGAGGGCTACGGCCTGTCGATCCTCGAGCGCGTGCCGCTCGAGACCCGCCCGAACCCGGAGAACATCGAATACCTTCGGACCAAGCGCGAGAAGCTCGGCCACCTGCTCGGCAACCTGGAGACGGAGATCTCCGAGGTGAAGGAGGCGCCGTGACCGAGTTCCGGGGCGAGACGAACGCCCGCGGTCGCCGGGTGGCGGTCGTCGTGGCGCGCTTCAACGAGATCGTGACGCGCAAGCTGCTCGAGGGCGCGCTCGAAGGTTTGCGCGTACATGGTGTGGACGACGAAGACGTCGACGTGGCCTGGGTGCCGGGCGCGTTCGAGCTGCCGGCCGTGGCGCGGCGGCTCGCGGCCTCGGGGACCTACGACGCGGTGATCTGCCTCGGCGCGGTGATCCGTGGCGAGACCTCCCATTTCGACCACGTGGCCGGCCAGGCCGCGGCGGGGATCCGCGAGGCGGCCGTGGCGACCGGCGTGCCGGTCATCTTCGGCGTCCTCACGACCGAGACGCTGGAGCAGGCTCTGGCGCGGGCCGGCGGCGATCACGGCAACAAAGGATGGGACTCGGCCGCGGCGGCCCTGGAGATGGCCTCGCTGCTGGATCAGCTCCCGAAGGAGGGGTGATGTGATCGTCGACAAACCCTGGGGCAAGGTCGTCACCTACGCCCTGAACCAGCCCAGCTCCGTCCGGGTGATCACGGTCGAGCCGGGTCAGGAGACCAGCGTCCACTACCACCAGATGCGGGACGAGATGTGGGTCGTGCTCGACCCCGGCCTGACCGTCCAGATCGGCAACCGCACGGTGGAGGCCTCTCCGGGGGAGGAGTTCATGGTGGGCGCCGAGACGACCCATCGCATCACGAACGCCGCGCCGATCCGCGGCCGGGTGCTCGAGATCGCCTACGGCTATACGACCGAGGATGACACCCTGCGTCTGCACGACGACTACGGCCGCCCCCTCGAACCCGACTGGTAGGCACGTGCTGAGCGTTGAGCGCCCCAGAAGGCTCGTGCTAGGCTCCGCGTGTTCAGGCACAGGAGGCTGCGTTGGCAGAGCAGGGCACCGTGAAATGGTTCAGCAACGAGAAGGGCTTCGGCTTCATCTCCCGGGAGGGCGGGGACGACGTGTTCGTCCACTTCTCCGCGATCGAAGGCGAGGGCTACAAGTCGCTCGCCGAGGGCCAGGCGGTCGAGTTCGACGTCGTCGATGGCCCGAAGGGCAAGCAGGCCGCCAACGTCCGCCCGGTCTGAGCCCGCGGGCCGCGGGTCCGGTCCCGCGTCGTCGACACCTCCCATCACCCGCACCTATACTCTGCGGGTTCGGTTCATCGTGTTCGACCAGGCACCGGCGGACGCCCGGTGCCTTCGTCTCGGTAGGAGGTGATGCGGGGTCTCGGCTGATCCGCGCATAAACGAGCGGATCCGCTCGGCGCAGGTGCGCCTGGTGGGTCCGGATGGAGCGCAGATCGGGATCGTCTCGACGCAGGACGCGCTCCGTCGAGCCCAGGAGCTCGACCTCGATCTGGTGGAGGTGGCGCCGCAGGCGAACCCTCCCGTGGCCAGGATCATGGACTACGGGAAGTTCAAGTACGAGCGCGACATCCGACAGAAGGAGGCCCGCAAGAAGCAGGCCAGGGTCGAGGTCAAGGAGATCAAGTTCCGCCCGAAGATCGACCCGCACGACTACGCCACGAAGAAGGGGCACGTCGAGCGGTTCCTGCGGGCGGGCGCGCGGGTCAAGGTCACCATCATGTTCCGCGGGCGCGAGATGGCCCGCACGGAGCTCGGCCGCAAGATCTTGGATCGGCTGGTCGTGGACCTCGGCGAGACCGCCGTGGTGGAAGCTTCGCCGAAGCAGGACGGCCGGAACATGGTGATGGTCATCGCGCCGACGAAGAAGGCCGCGGAGAAGGCCGAGCCGGACAGGCCGCGAGGCCGGCCGGTCGAGCCGGTCGCCTCCCCGGCCGGGCAGGAGACAGCCGCGGTTGCGGCGCCAGAGGCCGAACCGGTCCAGACGGAGGCCCCGCCGGTCCAGGCGGAGGCCGAACCGCAGACCGCCGCATCACAGGAAGCCTGAGGGAACGATGCCGAAGCAGAAGACGAACCGGGCGACCGCCAAGCGGTTCAGGATCACTCGCACCGGCAAGGTGCTTCACCGCAAGGCGACCGGCAACCACATGCTGACGAAGAAGAGCGGGAGCCGCCGCCGCCGTGTCGAAGGCATGGCCGAGGTCACCGCCGAGCGGACCAACATCCGCCGGCTCCTGGGGAAGTAGGGCTGATGGCCAGGGTCAAGAACTCGGTCCACTCGAAGAAGAAGCGCCGCGAGGTGCTGCGCAAGGCCAAGGGCTACTTCGGTTCGCGCTCGCGCCGCTACCGGGTGGCCAAGGAGCAGTTGCTGCACTCGGGGCAATACGCGTACCGGGACCGCCGTGACCGCAAGGGGCAGTTCCGCCGGCTGTGGATCGCTCGGATCGGCGCAGGTGCCCGGCAGAACGGGATGTCGTACTCGACGTTCATCCACGGCCTCGCCAAGGCGGGCGTCGAGGTCGACCGCAAGGTGCTGGCGGACATCGCCGTCCGCGACCCAGCGGCGTTCGGGCAGCTCGCGCAGGCCGCGAAGGACGCACTGGAGACCTGAGCCTCCCCGGCCGGACCTGCCCGCCCGGTTACCATCACGCGTGACCAGACCGGGGGAGGAGTGCGCCTGATCACGTCCGTCCGCAACCCGAAGGTCGCGGCGGCGCTCCGGCTCCACAAACGGACGTTGCGCGATGTCGACCGGGCCTTCCTGGTCGAGGGCGCCCAGGCGGTCGGGGAGGCCCTGGGGTCGGCTGCGAACCTGC
>DATEDE010000169.1:0-5288 GCA_035286545.1 Actinomycetota bacterium
CGAGTGCGCCGAGCTCGAGGGACTGCACGACGACGTGCCCCACGTTGGAGAGCGCCCGCTCCGCGAGCGTCGCGTCGGGGAAGTCGCGGACCGGGTCGACGCCGACCAGGAACAGGACTCCGATCTCGCGGTCCGCGCACGCCTGGAGGATCTGGCGCGTCGAGCGACCGGGTTCGGCCGGGACGCTGGCCCACAAGGCCTCGACCTCGCCGCGCTCGTCTTCGGCCGCGACCCGGCGACCCCCGGGCAGGAGCGCGGGATGCACGCCCGCACGCAGCGCCCCACGATCGCCCGCGCGCCGGGGCACGAGCGCGAACCGAGCGCCGTAACGGTGCGCGACCGAGAGCGCGACGTCCGCGGCGAGTGGATGCTCGGCCAGACGCTCGCCCGCCAGCACGACGGCCTCGCCGCCGCCCTCTCGGAGCGCCGTTGCCACGCGAGCCTCGAACGAGCCCTCGGGCGCGTCGCCGTCGTGGATCTTCTCGAGCACATAGGTCTGGTGCTCGGGCAGGCACAGGTGGTGCTCGGCGAGATCCCAGAGCCGGGTCCGGCGCGGCCCGATCACGAACACCCGGGCGCCGGCGCGCGCCGCCTTGCGGATCCGAAGGTGCAGGATCGGCACCTCCTGCTCGGCGTCCAGACCGGCGAGCAGGATCACCTTGGCCCGCTCCACGGCGCGGTAAGTCGTCTCCATCGGGGCCGCGGCGGCGACCTCCTCCGCCTGACCCCCGTGGAAGGTCCGACGGTGGTCCACGTCGTTCGTGTCGAACGCGACACGGGCGAGCTTGGACAGCGCGTACGCGTCCTCGTCGAGCAGGCGCCCCCCGGCAAGGAACGCGACCGGGGCGCCCTTGGACCACGCGGCGATGCGATCGAACACCTCGCCGAACGAGGCGGGCTCCAGCCCGCGCTCGCGGATCAGCGGCGTCGTGATCCGCGCGGGCAGGTCCGCGTGACGGAACGCGTACCGCCCCTTGTCGCAGATCCAGGCGTCGTTGACCTCGACTTCGTCGCGAGCGAGTACGCGGACGATCTCGCCCCGGCGGGCGTTCAGCGTCACGTTGCACCCCGCGCTGCAGTGACCGCAGACCGAGTCCGCCTTCGACAGGTCGAACGGCCGCGCGACGAAGCGGTAGGTCACCGAGGTCAGGGCCCCGACGGGGCAGATCTGCACGGTGTTGCCGCTGAAGGGCGAGCGGAAGTCCTCGCCCGCGGCGATCGAGACCCGTTCGTCGGCGCCGCGCGCGAACAGCTCGAGGAACCGATCCCCGCCGATCTCGTCGCAGAACCGGGTGCACCGGGTGCAGAGCACGCACCGCTCGCGGTCCAGGTTCACGAGCGGCGAGAGCACGACCGGCTTCGGGAAGGTTCGCTTGGGCTCCTTGTACCGGCTCTCGCCCGGGCCGAACGCGAACGCCTGGTCCTGCAGCGGGCACTCGCCGCCGCGGTCGCAGATCGGGCAGTCGAGCGGGTGGTTCAGCAGGAGGAACTCGAGGTTGGCGACCTGGCCGCGGCGCGCCTCATCGGACGTGTTCTGGGTCTTCACGGCCATCCCGGGCGCGACCTCCGTCGTGCACGAGGTGAACAGCTTGCGCTGACCCTCTATCTCCACGTAGCACTGCCGGCAGGCTCCTATCGGCGAGAGGAACGGGTGCTCGCAGAACCGCGGGATCTCGATGCCGAGCTGCTCGGCGGCGCGGATCACGAGCGTCCCCTTCGGGACGGTTATCTCCTTGCCGTCTACCGTGAGCGCGACCATCTCGAGCCTCATGCCCCTACCACCACGCCCTCGGGTTCGGCGGCACCATGGACGCCCGGGCCTTTGCCCGTGAACGGGCACCGGCGCTCCTCGATGTGCTGAACGTACTCGTCGCGGAAGAACTTCAGGCTCGACTGGATCGGCGAGACCGCGCCGTCGGCGAGCGCGCAGAACGCCTTGAACAGGATGTTGCGGCCCAGGTCGTCGAGTAGCGGCAGGTCCTCGGGACGGCCGTGCCCCAGCTCGATCCGCGAGAGCACCCGGCTCACCCACCAAGTGCCCTCGCGGCACGGCGTGCATTTGCCGCAGGACTCGTGGGCGTAGAACTGCACGAGCCGGCGCGTGGCCTCGACGATGCAGTCGGTCTCGTCAATCACGATGATCGCGCCGGTGCCGAGCAGCGAGCCCGCGGCCGCGACCGACTCGAAGTCCAAGGGGACGTCGAGATGCTCGTCCGTGAGCATCGGGGTCGATGAGCCGCCGGGCGTCCACGCCTTCAGACGCCGGCCGCCGAGCACCCCACCCGCGTGCTCCTCGAGCAGTTGCCGCAGGGGCGTGCCCATCGGCACCTCGTAGTTGCCGGGGCGCTCGACCTTGCCCGAGACGCTGAAGATCTTGGTCCCGGGCGACTTCTCGGTCCCTGTCTTCGCGAACCACTCGGCCCCGTTGACCAGGATCGACGGAACCGTCGCGAGGGTTTCGACGTTGTTGATGACGGTCGGGCTCTCGTACAGGCCCTCGACCGCCGGGAACGGGGGGCGCAGGCGCGGCTGGCCGCGGTAGCCCTCGAGCGAGGACAGCAGCGCGGTCTCCTCGCCGCAGATGTACGAGCCGGCGCCCCGGTGCAGGACGACCTCGAGCGCGTGGCCGCCGCCGAGCATCGAGTCGCCGAACACGCCCTTCGAGTAGGCCTCACGGATCGCGGCGTCGAGGACCTGGCCCGGCCACAGGAACTCGCCGCGGCAGTAGATGAAGGCCTTGTGGCTGCCCACGGCGTAGGCCGCGATCGCCATGCCCTCCAGGAACCGGTGGGGCTCGCGCTCCACGATCTCGCGGTTGTTGAAGGTACCGGGCTCGGACTCATCGAAGTTGGCCACCACGTACGTGGGCTTGCCGGTGTCCTGCGGCACGAACGACCACTTAACCCCGGTGGGGAACCCGGCCCCGCCCCGGCCCCGCAGCCCGGAAACCTTGACGAGGTCGATCAGCTCGGCTGGCGTCATCGAGAGCGCCCTGCGCAGGCCCTCGTAGCCGCCCTTCGCGATGTATCCGTCGATGCCGAACACCGACTGGTCATCCCAGTTCGCGGTAAGCACGCGCGTGACGGGCTTGCTCAAGAGGGCTCCTCGGCGCCCGCCAGGATCCGCGAGGCATGCCTGAAGTCGACTGGCGCCGTCCCGCGCGAGGGGGCGGGGATCTCGCCGGCGACAAGCGCCGCGACGAGCTCGCGCATCCGCTCGGGATCGACCCGGTCGTGGTTCGCGAAGTCGATCTGCACCACGGGGGCCGCGTCGCACGCGCCCAGGCACTCTTCCTCGTGGATCGTGATCAGGCCGTCCTCCGAGGTCTCCTCGCCGTGTGCGATCCCGGCCGCCCCATGTGCGACCTCGAAGACCTCGTTGGCGCCGCGCAGTGCGCAGGACAGGTTCGTGCACACGGACACGACGTGGGTGCCGGTCCGGCGCGTCCGCAGCATCGTGTAGAAGGTGGCGACCGCCTCCACCTCCGCGGTGGTAAGGCCCAGGAGCCCGGCCACCTCGCGCAACCCCTCGCGGGTCAGGCTTCCCTCCACCGACTGGACCAGGTACAACAGCGGCATCACCGCCGAGCGCTCACGCCCCGCCGGGTACCTGGTCTTGATCGCCTCGGCGAGCTCGAGCAGCTCGGGGCTCAGCACGCCCATCAGCGATCCACACCGCCCATCACGGGGTCCAGGCTCGAGATCACCGCGATCGCGTCGGCGACCAGGCCGCCTTCGACCATCGCCGGCACCGACTGCAGGTTCACGAACGAGGGGTCGCGGATCTTCACGCGGTACGGCCGGTGCCCGCCGTCGGACACTACGTAGAACCCGAGCTCTCCTCTCGGCGACTCGACCGGGACGTAGACCTCGCCGGCCGGGACGGAGACGCCCTCGGTCACCATCTTGAAGTGATGGATCAGCGCCTCCATCGACTCCTCCATGATGTGGGTGACGTACGAGGGCGCGTTCCCGATGCCGTCGGATCCCACCTCCAGGCGTGCGGGCCAGGCGACCTTCGGGTCCTCGATCATCACGTGACCGGGCTCGCGCAGACGCTCAGAGCACTGCTCGACGATCCGCAGCGACTCGCGCATCTCCTCCAGGCGGAGCTCGAACCGCCCATAGCAGTCGGCCGTCTCGCGCACCGGCACGTCGAACTCGTAGGTCTCGTACCCGCAATAGGGCTCGTCGCGACGGACGTCCTTGGCGACCCCGGCGGAGCGAAGGACGGGTCCCGTCACCCCGAGCCCGAGCGCGGTCTCGGCCTTCAGCACGCCGACACCGGCGTTGCGCTCGACCCAGATCGGGTTGCGCGACAGCAGGTTCTCGTACTCGCGGATCCGGCCGGGCATCATCGCGGTGAAGTCGCCGATCGCGTCCAGGCCGCCGTCCGGCAGGTCCATGACGACGCCGCCTATCCGAACGTAGGCGTGGTTCATGCGCAGGCCGGTCGCGGCCTCGAAGATGTCCAGGATCGTCTCGCGCTCGCGGAAGCCGTACAGCATCACGCTCACCGCTCCGAGCTCCATCCCGGCCGTGGCTAGCCACACCAGGTGCGAGGCGATGCGGTTCATCTCCATGAACAGGACGCGCAGGACCTGGGCTCGCGGCGGCGCCTCGATGCCCAGCAGCTTCTCGACGGCAAGGCAGTAGGCCGTCTCGTTGAAGAACGGTGAGAGGTAGTCGGCCCGGGTGACGAACGTGACCCCCTGCTGCCAGGTCCGATACTCGGTGTTCTTCTCGATCCCCGTGTGCAGGTAGCCGATGATCGGTTCGCACGAGACAACGGTCTCGCCGTCGAGCTCGAGCAGGAGCCGGAGCACCCCGTGGGTCGAGGGATGCTGGGGCCCCATGTTCACGATCATCGTCTCCTGGCGGACCTCGCCCGTGGACAGCGCATCCACCTCGCGCTCGCTCATGTGATCCTCCGGTCCACCGGCGGGATGAACGCGCCGCCGTGGTACCACGTGTTCACGCCGCCGAGCTCCTCGGTCTTGCGCAGCGGCCACCCCTCCCACCCGTCGGGCAGGAGGATCCGGCGCAGATCGGGATGACCGTCGAAGACGATCCCGTAGAAGTCGTATGTCTCACGCTCGAGCCAGTTCGCCGTCGGGAACACGCTCGTCACCGACGGGACGGACGCCCCGTCCTCGGCGAGCCCCACCTTCACGCGGAGGCGATGCCGGAGCTCGAGCGAGTAGAGCTCGTAGGCGACCCAGAACCTCGGGTCGCGGCCCGGACGATCGCTCGCGGTGATGCTCGAGAGGAAGTCCAGGCGGAGTTCGG
>DATEDE010000170.1:0-4543 GCA_035286545.1 Actinomycetota bacterium
CGGAACGTCGTGATCCCCGGGAACGCGGTGTTCACAGGCTCGGGGCTCGGCTCCGGCGTAGGGCTCGGGCTCGGGCTCAGGCTCGGGCTCGCCGAAGGTGACGGGCTCGAAGACGGGCTGCCCGGCGAGGGCGAGGCGACGACCGCGCCCGCGGGGGCGAACGGCCCGAGCTCCATCCGCCAGGCAGCCACCTCGCCTGCCGCGAGCGCGAGGACGAGGGCCACCGTCCAGAAGGGGATCCGGGAGTGCGCGGCGGCGTGGCGGGGCCCGTGGCGCCTGCGCATGGCAGCCTCAGACGGCGCCCTTCGACGCCGGGTACGAGCCGAGAACCTTCAGCATCGACGTATGGAGCCGAACGAGGTTCAGGGCCTCGGCGACGTTGGGGTCCTCGGCCGAACCGTCGAGGTCGATGTAGAAGACGTACTCGAAGGGGGCCCCCCGGCGCGGACGCGATTCGAGCTTCGTCAGGTTCACGCCGTGGTCGGCGAGCGGCTGAAGCGCTCGGAAGAGCGAGCCCGGCCGGTCGTCTCCGGCCATCACCAGCGAGGTCTTGTTCGCCGGGCCGAGCCCCGCGTCCCTCGTGCCGATCACGCCGAACTTCGTGAAGTTGTCCGGGTAGGTCTGGATGTGCTCGGCCAGGACCGCCAGGCCCAGGTTCGTCCCCGCCTGGACGCTGGCGATCGCGGCCTCGTCGGACCTGGCGCGCTCGGCGACCATACGGGCTCCCCCAGCGGTGTCGTGCACGGGGACCGGGTCGATCCGGTGGGTGGTGAGGAACTCCTCGCACTGTGCCAGGGCCTGCCAGTGCGAGTACGCGCGTTCGATCCCCTCGAGCCGGGCACCCTGCGGGGCAAGCAGCGCGTGGTCCACGCGGATCACGACCTCTCCCACCAACTGGACCAGGCTGGAGCGCAGCAGCAGGTCGTAGCTCTCGTTCACCGAGCCCGCCTGCGAGTTCTCCACGGGCACGACCCCGAAATCCGCCTCGCCGCTGGTCACGCGGGAGAACGTCAGCCGGATCGTGTCACAGGGCAGCGCCGTCGCGTCAGGGAACAGCACGCCGACGGCGCGCTCGCTGTATGCACCCGGCTCACCCTGGTAGGCGACCTTCAGCGCCGCATCGCTCATGGCGCCGAAGCCTAACAGCGGGTCGGGCGAGGTCCGGCTCAGCCGCTGCCGAAGAACTGCTCGTAGATCTGGATAGCGCCGGGACCGAGCACGATGATGAACAGCGCGGGCAGCACCATGAAGATCATCGGGAACAGCAGCTTGACCGGGATCTTCTGCGCGATCTCCTCGGCCCTCTGACGGCGCTTCTGCCGCAGCTCGCGCGACTGGGCCCTCAGCACGTTGGCGATGGAGACTCCGAACAGGTCCGCCTGGATCATCGACAGCGTGAAGCTCTGCAGCTCCGCCACGTTGGTCCGGGTCGACATGTTGCGGAACGCGTCGGCTCGCGAGACCCCTATCTGGACCTCCTGCAGCAGACGCGACATCTCCTCTGCCAGCGGCCCCGGCACGTTCTTGGTCACCTGGGCGAGCGCCGCGTCGAACCCGAGACCGGCCTCGACGCTGATCGTGAGCAGGTCCATCACGTCGGGGAGCTGCTTCTGGATCGTGCGCTGGCGCTTGGAGGCCATCGCGCGCACCTGCGAGCTGGGGACCGTGTAGCCGATCAGCCCGGTCATCACGACGAACACGATCTTCAGCCAGCCTGAGATGGGGAGCAGCGTCATGAGCAGGGCGCCCGCGACCACGCCGGCCATGCCGCCGATGATCTTCAGGGCGACGACGCGCTCGGCGTCCCAAGCCTCCGGGTTGCCGGCCAGGATCAGTTGCTCGTTGATCCGAGCGTTGAGGTCGAACGGCGTGAGCCTCACGACGCCCCGGCCCATCCGCCGGACGCTAGGCATGATCATCCGGTCCACGGCCGAGCCCTCGAGCTCCTGCTGACGAAGGTCGACCGAGTCGGTGACCTGGCCCACGTGGGACTGCAGGAGCGCGACCGGCCGGTTGCGCTCCCTCATCAGCGCGTCGATGACCACGCCGATCAGGAAGATCGTCAGGAACGTTCCCACCATCGCGAGTACCAGCCAGAGGTTAGACATCGATCTTCACGATCCTCGTCATGATGAAGATGCCGAGCCCCATCCACAGCCCGCCGAAGACCAGCAAGATGATCCCGGGCGTGGTCGTGAACAGAACGTCGACGTAGTCGGGGTTCACGATCGAGATGTAGAGCAGGATCAGGAACGGCAATGCCGACAGGATGGCCACCGACAGGCGTCCTTCTGCCGAGAGCACGTTGACCTGCCGCCGGATGTACGCGCGCTCGCGGACGGTGTTGGCCACGATGTCGAGCACCTCGGCCAGGTTCCCGCCGACCTGACGCTGGACGTTGATCGCGATGACCGCCCACTTCAGGTCGTCGCTCTTGACCCGGTACGCCATCGCCGTCAGTGCGTCGTCGATCGGCCGGCCCAGGCGGATCTCGGCGACGACCCGCTGGAACTCGCCCGCCGACGGCTCCCCGATCTCCTTGGAGACCGTGTCCAGGGCCTGCAGGAACGAGTAGCCGGCCCGGAGCGAGCTCGCGAGGATCGACAGCGTGTCCGCCAGCTGATCGACCAGCTTGTCCTGGCGCTTGCGGTGCGACCGCTGCATCTTGAAGTAGGGGATCAGCGCGGCGACACCCGCGATAAGCAAGATGAAGATGATGTTCGTCAGGAAGATCGCCGCGACGACCGCACCCACCACACCGCACAGCACGGTGAGCGCCACGAACTCGCCGGCCAGGATCGGCATCCCCGCCTGCTCCAGACGCTCGTCCAAGCCGGCGTTGAACCCTGTGGCCACGGCGAAGCGCTGGCCGGCGCTCGCGAAAGACTCGGGCACCCACTGGGTGGGGGTCTCCTCCTCGACCGGGCCGCCGGCCCCCTTCCGCTTGCCGAGGCGCTTCGCGAGGCTCTTCTGCCGCTTGGCGCGCGCACGGCTCCCGACCAGGAAGGTCACGACCAGATAGACGGTCCCGAAGACCGCCGCGAGGATGATCAGCAGGCCGAGCGTCGAACCCCAGAAGGAACCGTCCATCACGCCGCTCGACCCCCCGGCACCGGTGCGAAGACCTCGGGCGAGACCGAGATGCCCCGCTCCTGGAGCCTGTCCAGGAACCGCGGGCGAAGTCCGGTCGACTTCAGGCCGCCGAGGAACTTGCCGTCCTCGTCTATACCGGCGCTGTAGTCGAACAGGAACAGGTCCTGCAAGGTGATCACGTCGCCCTCCATACCTACGATCTCGGTGACGTGGGTGATCCGCCGCGACCCGTCCTTCATGCGCGACTGGTGGACGATGACCTGCAACGCCGAGGAGATCTGCTCGCGGATCGCCCGGATCCCGATGTCCATCCCCGCCATCATCGCCATCGTTTCCAGGCGTGCAAGCGCATCCCGCGGAGAGTTGCAGTGGATCGTGCTGATCGAGCCGTCGTGGCCGGTGTTCATGGCCTGCATCATGTCCAGGGCCTCGCCGCCGCGGACCTCGCCGACGACGATCCGGTCCGGCCGCATGCGAAGGGCGTTGCGGACCAGGTCGCGGATCGAGACCTCGCCCTTGCCCTCGATGTTCGGCGGGCGGTACTCGAGGCGCACGACGTGGGGCTGTTGCAGACGGAGCTCGGCCGCATCCTCGATCGTGAGGATGCGCTCGTCATCCGGCAGGAACGACGACAGGACGTTCAGCGTCGTCGTCTTGCCGGCGCCTGTCCCGCCCGAGACAAGCATGTTCAGGCGGCCGCGCACGCATGCCTCGAGCAGCTCCACGACCGGGCGCGTCAGCGTCCCGAAGGAGATCAGGTCCTCGGCCTGGTACGGGTCTGCCGAGAACTTGCGGATCGTGAGAGCGGCCCCATCGATCGACAGCGGCGGGATGATCGCGTTCACGCGCGAGCCGTCGGGCAGGCGGGCGTCGCAGTAGGGCGAGGATTCGTCGATGCGCCGGCCCACCTTCGCGACGATCTTGTCGATCGTGCGGCGGAGCTGCCCGTCGTCGTGGAACTTCGCGCCGGTCCAGTAGAGCTTGCCCGCGCGCTCGACGTAGATCGAGTCCCAGCCGTTCACCATGATCTCGGTGACCTCCGGGTCGCGCACGAACGGCTCGAGCGGCCCCAGTCCGAGGACGCTGTCCCCGATCTGCCGGACGATGAGCAGCTTCTCCTGCGCGGAAAGTCCTGGCTCCTCCTCGTCCAGGAGCTCGCGCAGGCGCTGGTGGACCAGACCCTCGAGCTCTTGGTCGGACAGCGTCGCATCGTACAAGCGCGGGCCGAGCACCTCCACGAGGCGCTCCTGCACGCGCGTGCGGATCTCGGCGATCCGGTCCCGCTGCTGTGCCTTCGCGAGTCGGTCTGCGAGTGACATCGGTCTTCCTCCTATCGCCGCCGGAACAGGCCGCGGCGCTTGCGCTCCGGCGGGATCTCCTGGGACGTCTGTCCTTCGAACTGCTCTCCGCCCGTGCCGGTGAACCGCGATGCGAGCTTGCGGATGCTCTG
>DATEDE010000171.1:0-4686 GCA_035286545.1 Actinomycetota bacterium
TCGTCGATCGCCCACTCGCTCTCGGATGCGTCGTGGTAGTCGACCCGAGCGTGAACCTCGGCCAGCGTGAGCGGGAACAGCGGCGGCGAGAAGTAGGTCGCGATCCGGTCCTCGAGGGAGGCCACCGGCGACGCGGGGCCCCAGATGTGCAGTTCGGTTCCGTCCTCGTAGATCGGCGCGAACATCCCGAGCCCCTCGAGATGGTCCACGTGCAGGTGCGTGAGGAGCAGGTGGATCCGCCTGACCCCCTCCTCGACCAGCCGGGCCCCGAGCTCGCGGATCCCCGTGCCGGCGTCCAGGATCACGACCTCGCCGCTCGCCGGCCGGATCTCTACGCACGATGTGTTGCCCCCGTAGCGCTTCGTGCTCGCGCCCGGGGCGGCGATCGAACCCCGGCACCCCCATATCCGCACCCGCATCTATGCCTGCTGCTCCCAGAAGAACGCGATCGCGCCGACGAGGTCCTCGGTGTGCGCGAACAGCGGGAACGACGTCGCCTCGATCCGTCGGTCGACGCCGTCGGCACCCCGGATCGTCACCGCGCCGTGGGCGGGCTCGCGCTCCACGATCGCGACGCCGATCGGGAGCTGTTCAAGCGGCATGTGCTCCCCGCTCGCGTGCCGGGGAGCGAAGGCCGCGGACCACTCGCCCGACGTCATGCCCCGGCCCTCGATGAACCGATGCCCCAGGAGCAGCTCGGCGGCCTCGTTGTAGTAGATGACCGTGCCCTCGGCATCGACGAGGAAGACCGCCGTCGCGAGCTGGGCCGCGAACTGTCGGGCCAGGATAAGGATCAGGTTGCGCTGAACGGGTTCCTGTGACATCTGCCCGGAGCCTAGTACGAGGTCTCCACCCGCCGCGCGGGCCCTTCCCAGCCGGACGGGCGCGTCGTATCCTGTCGGGGTTCGACTGAACGACCATTCAAAGTGGCGCGCGAAGGAGCGAACCGTGCAGACCGAGCCCACCACCGACTTCTGGCTCAAGCCCGCAGAGACGAACTGGCGCCCTCGGACGACGCTTCCGGGGCGCGACCATACGAGCTTCGAGGTGTGGGACGAGGAACGTGAGCGGATCTGGTGGGGCGACTGGGTGGCGATCGGCCGCTCCGAGAACGTTGCCAACCCCGGCGACTTCATGGTCCACGACCTCGCAGGCGAGTCGGTCTTCATCGTCCGAGCAAGCGAGGGGCAACTGAACGGCTTCTACAACGTCTGTTCGCACCGCGGGACGAAGTTCCTCGACGACGACGCATGCGGCAACGTCCGCAAGGCGTTCAAGTGCCCGTACCACGCCTGGACCTACGACCTGAACGGCCGGCTGATCGGCACGCCCAACGTCCAGGAGAGCGAGCTGTTCGACCGCACCCAGTACCCGCTGCACGGCTTCGCGGTCGACGAGTACGCGGGGTTCGTGTTCGTGAACCTCGCGGCAGAGCCCAGGCCGCTGATGGCCGCGCTCACCCAGGGCACCGAGTCGATGACCTCGTTCGAGCGCTTCGCGATGGCGGACCTGCGGATCGGCGTCCGGATCGTCTACGAGGTCGAGGCGAACTGGAAGATCATCGTCGAGAACTACAACGAGTGCCTGCACTGCCCGAGCGTGCACCCCGAGCTCGTGCAGGTGGTTCCGCTGTTCCGGTTCGGCGAGGTGTGGGACGACAGGACGCGCGACGGCGGCAACGACATGATGGCGGGCGCCACCTCCTTCACGATGAAGGGCCGCTCCGAGCTCCCGACGTTGCCGGGTTTGCTCCCCGAGGACCTCGGGCGCTACTACGGCTCGTACCAGTTCCCCAACCTGCTCCTCAACATGCACCCGGACTGCGTCATGTACTACATCGGGTACCCGAAGGGTCCATCGCACACGACCGTCGTGTCGGAGTACCTGTTCCCGCCCGGGGTTATCGGCGACCCGGAACGGTTCAAGCCCGAGCCGGTCGTCGAGCTGTGGGACCTGATCTCGAAGCAGGACTGGGACGTGTGCGCTCGGGCGCAGACCGGCGTCGGCTCCCGCGCGTTCACCACCGGCGTGTACCCGCGCCAGGACCGGTTCCTCTACTCGTTCAACGAGGATTACCGGGTGCGCATGGGGCGCGAGCCCCTCGGCTGATCCGGCACGTCGACCCGGGTGCCTACGAAGGTCCTATCGTGTGCGTCCAACGGCGAACGACGTGTGGTGCGCTCCGGAACCCCCGCTCGGGCGATACCGCCTGCTCCCGCGCCCGCCTACCGTCGAACGATGCTGCTCATCGTGCTCCTTGAGGGGGTGCGTCGGGTCCGCGACGAGCGTGGCGCCGTCGCGACCGAGTACGGGCTGATCCTGACGCTTGTGGTCCTGGTCACGGTCCTGGCCATCACGGTCTTCGGGATCGCGGTGTCCGATCTGTTCGACCGGGGCACCGAGCCTTTCTAGACGCGGCCTGCGGAGTCGGCTTCGGCCAGGATCCGCACGGTCTCGCTGCCCACCTGTGCGAGGCGCTCCATGTTGGTCGCTCCGACGTCGAAGGTCGCCTCCGCGTCGATCTCACCCTGCTCGTTGGTCGAGGCGAACACGTCGTCGGCCACGACCGATATCGCGCCGCCGCGGAGCCCCCAGATCCGCGTGAGCACCATCAGCACGCTCGATTCCATCTCGGCGGCGAGCGTGCCCCGGCGGCGCGCGTCCTCGAGGCTCTCTCGCGCCCACGACTGCTGGTAGCCGCCGAACGCGAACCCTTCGTGCGGCATGTAGAACAGGTCGGTCGAGAAGCTGGTACCCACGTGGGAGGTGATCCCGAGCGCCGCGGCGGCCTCGATCGCCGCCGTGACGACCTCGTGGTGCGCGGCAGCGGGGTACTCGATCGGCGCGTAAAGGCGCGACGCGCCGTCATGACGTTCGGCCGAGTCGAAGATCGCGACGTCACCGATCTTCGCGCGCCCCTGGAGCGATCCGCACGTACCGACGCGCAGGAACGTCTTCGCGCCAACCCGGGCGAGCTCCTCGAGCGCGATCGCGGTTGAGGGCGCCCCGATCCCCGTCGAGGTGCAGCTGATCGGCACACCCAGGTACGTCCCGGTGTACGTGACGTACTCACGGTTGCTCGCGACCTCGTGGGCCTCGTCCCAGAACGAGGCGATCACGGGCACGCGACCGGGGTCGCCCGGGAGCAGGATCGACGGCGCGACGTCGCCGTCGTCGAGCTTCACGTGGTACTGGAGCGTCATGCCGGTCTCCCGGCGGCCGCATCGCGCTCGGCGAGGATCCGCACGATCTCCGAGCCCATCCTCGCGAGACGCTCGATCTCGTCCCCGCCGTGCTCGAACTGCTCCTGCGGATCGAACTCGCCCGCCTCGCCGCTAACCTTCAGCACGTTGTCGAGCACGACCGCGATCCCGCCGGCCCGCAGCCCCCAGATCCTGGCGAGGACGAAGATCACGCTCGACTCCATCTCGGCGGCGACGACGTTCAGGCGCCTCAGGTCCTTGAAGTGCTCGGCCCAGGACGACTGCCAGTAGCCGTCGAACGACGAGCCCGGCCGTTCGTGCAGCGCGTAGAACGCGTCCGACGAGCGCGTCGTGCCCACGTGGAAGGGGTAGCCGAGCTCACGGCTGGCCTGGATCGCCGCCTGCACGACCTCGTGGCTCGCGACCGCCGGGAACTCGATCGGCGCGTATAGCCGGGAGGTGCCGTCGTAACGCGCGGCCGAGTCGAAGATCGCCATGTCGCCGTTGGCGACCCGGTCCTGGAACGTCCCGCACGTCCCGATGCGCACGAACGTCTTCGCGCCCACCCGCGCGAGCTCCTCCATCGCGATCGCGGTCGAGGGGCAGCCGATCCCCGTCGAGGTGCAGCTGATCGGCACCCCCTTGTACGTCCCGGTATACGTCACGTACTCGCGGTTGCTCGCGACCTCGTGCGCCTCGTCCCACTGGGACGCTACGACGGCCACGCGGCCGGGGTCGCCCGGCAGGAGGACGTACGGGGCGACGTCGCCGGGCGCGAGCTTCACGTGGTACTGCAGGCTCATCGGCCCTGTCTACCACGATGGCCGGGCTCGGGTGACCCACCGGGCGGCGGCGCGAGCTCGGCTCGGACGCCGAGGAGCCGCACGGGGCGGTCGAGTTCGCCGAAGCGCTCGAGCGCCCTCACGGATCCGGCCTCGATCGCATCCGCGTCCGCGGTCGGTTCCCCCATCGTGACGCCCCGCGTCCTCGTCACGAACGGCGCGAACCGCACCTTCACCACGACCCGCGCGGCGAACCGATCCGCCTTCGCTACGTCGCCGGCGACCTCGCGGGCCAGACGCGCCACCTCGCCCGCGATCTCGTCGGGATCGGTCAGGTCCTCTTGGAAGGTGTGTTCGCGCCCAAGGCCCTTGGGGACCCAGCCCTCTGTGCGCACCTCGGTCGAGCCCTCGCCGCGGGCCAGGCTCGCGAGCCACGGGCCCGTCCTCGGGCCGAACCGGCGGGCGAGCGCGTCCGCGTCGGCCGCCGCCAGGTCGCCGACCGTCCGGACCCCCACCTCGCCCAGCTTGGCCGCGGTCTTCTTCCCGATGCCCCACAGCTCGGCGACCGGGAGCCCCGACATCAGGTCCCGCCACGTTCGGGTGGTGATCCGGAACACGCCGCGCGGCTTGCCGAACCCGCTGGCGAGCTTCGCCTGCAGCCGGTTGTCGCCGATCCCGACCGTGCACCAAAGGTGCGTGCG
>DATEDE010000172.1:0-6938 GCA_035286545.1 Actinomycetota bacterium
TTCGCGCTGCTCGATCAGCACGGGGAGCGGGTGCGGCTCGAGGACCTGCGCGGGCGCAAGGTGCTCGTCTTCTTCTATCCCGAGGCCGACACGCCCGGGTGCACGACGCAGTCCTGCGACCTGCGCGACCGCCGGCAGGAGCTCACCGGGCTGTCGGTCGACGTGATCGGGATCTCGCCCGACCTGCCCGAGGCTCAACTTGCGTTCGACCGCAAGTTCGGGCTCGGGTTCCCGCTCCTGTCCGACCCCGATCACGCGACGGCCGAGGCCTGGGGCGCCTGGGGCGAGAAGGTGCGCGAGGGCCGGACCACGATCGGGCTGATCCGCTCCGCGTTCCTGGTCGACGAGGCCGGGCGGATCGAACGCGTCTGGTCGCCGGTCAAGCCGGAGGACACGGTCCCGAACGCCTTGGCCGCCCTCGCGGCCTAGTCGAGGAGCGACGCGCCTCGCAGCCTGAGCGCTGAGCCTCGGGCGGGCCAGGAACTCGCGGACGCCCTCGATACCCTTTCCGATATCAAGGGTGCCGCCGGGGTTCGAGGCTAGCCCGTCGAACGCAGCAGCGTAAGCAGCATGATGCAGGGTTCGACGGCGGCGAGTGCATGCGGCGTGCCGGCGGTCATGTGGAGCCAGAACCCGGGTCCCGCATCGAGCTCCTCACCGTCTGCGCTGAAGCGCAGCCTGCCCGAGAGCACCTGCACGATCGCGGGACGTGAGGCCTGGTGGTCGGTCAGCCCCTCCCCGGCGTCGAAGCCGAACACGGTCACGTCGAGGTCCTCATCACGGTGGATGACCTTCGAGACGACGGCGCCTTCTTGGATCGTGACGGCGGCGGTGGAGTCGGCGATCGCGGTGTGCGGCATGGTCCCTCCTCTGCGGATCGGGGTGCGTGCCCCGGATGATTCCACCCCTTCCGGGACGAAGACGCCCGAGGTCACCCGGCAGCCGGAAGGGGGAACACGTGAACTCGGACCGGCGAGTAGTGCTCGTACGTCTCGACGAGCGTGACGCTCCCTTCCGTCGGCACTTCGAACCGGGTGACCGCATCCTCCGTGATCAACGCGTACGCATGCCCGACGAGCGCCGCCGCCTCCGTCTTCAGCAGGCGGTGGGCCATCACGACCTCAGGGCCCACCAGCTCCTGGCCTCCCGCGATCGACTGGATCACGAACGAGCCCGCGTGGAGGACGAACTTGAGGTCGAGGGCATCGATCCTCGAGCACGCATCGCAGCGGCAGGTCCAGATCTGGTGCGCCGAGTCCAGCCGACGACGGAAGTCGGCATAGCAGTCGTGGAGGCACTCGAGCATCGATCCGGCGCGCGGGATCGATCCCACGTCGGTGGCATACACGAACACCGCATCGCCCTCGAGCTTCGCGAGCGTGAACGGCGGCACCACCCGTCCGACGATCCCGTCGAGGAGGTCGGACATCATCGCGTAGGCGTCGGGGACGGTTCCGCCCGCGAACGCATCGTCGCGATGAGCGGCGGCGACGGACTGCAGGAACGAGGTATACCCGCTGATATCGGCGAGCAGGAGCGGCCCGTTCACGGGCGTCGGCGCGGAACCGGTCACGCCGTCAGGGTACGAGCCCGGACGCTCGTCAGGCGGTGGTCGGCGCGGGTGGCAGCGGGGTCGCCGGCACCGCGTCCAGCGGCGTCGAGCGGGCCACCCACAACACGCCGAGCCCGATGACGGTCGAGACGACCCACGCGAGCCCGCCGAAGAGCGGCACGAGCGCCAGGAGACGCAGCGCCCCCCAGCCGGCGAGGAACGCCAGGTACCGAGAGGTCGGCGCCTTCACGATGAGACGGCCGACGGCGATCGCGCCGACGACGTACCCGATCGTGTACAGGAGCCCGAGCGCCAGCAGCAGGAACACGCCGAGGGGGATCGCCACTACCGTGACGAACGACAGGACCGCGACGAGCGGCAGCAGGAAGAACGTCAGCGCGCCGAGGCCGACCACGCCGCCCAGGCGCACCTCTAGCGCCCGGGCGCTCGAGACATCGAGGCCCCGAGCCAGCCGCAGCAGGACGAGTCCGAGGAGCAGCGTCGAGACCGAGTAGCCGATCCACCAGGCGAACCGGCCGGCGAACCACAGCTCGGTGAGGTCGAAGCGCCTCGTGAGTCCCTCTATGTCGCCGCGCACGGTGGCGCCGGCCTCGACCTGAGGTGTCCGTCGGCTGAGGAGGTCACCGCCGATCTCGGCGCCCGAGCGCACGACGACGGGCCCGTTGAACGACACCACGTCCTCCCCCACCGAGCCCGTGATCTCGGTCCGGCCGTTGAACACCACGAGCGTCTCGCGCACGGTTCCCTCGATGAGGGCGTCCCCGTTGAAGATGACCGCCTTCTCGACGGTCTCACCCCGGGGGACAACCAGGCTCCCCGTCAGGACGATCTGATCCTCGCTGCCCGTCCCGTCATCGTCCGTGCCCTGTGCGAACGCACCGGGCGCGAGCATGGCCGACACCGCGACCAACGCGGCCAGCGCGATGGCGAAGCGTCGGAGGGTGCGGTTCATCTTGGGTCCCCCTTTCCTGGGCCGTTTCGAAGCCAACCCTAGCCGCCTGAGTTCTCGCCGGTTCGCGCTCCCTATCGATCGCGCGACTCCTCGGTCTCGGCGCGAACCGCCTCCAGGACCTCCACCTCGATCAGGTCTTTCGGCCGACCCGCGGCGCGTTTCATCGCGATCAGGTCATCGAGCGAGGCCACGAGGACGGTCAGCCCGTCGACGTCGAAGGGCACGGCCCGCGCCGCGAGCTGCTCGAAGCCGCTTACCCCCGACGGCGTTCCGAGGCAGTCGAGGGCACCCGCCTGGGTCGTGAAGGTGAAGTGGTCGCCGGCGGCCAGGGTCTTCTCGTCGAGGACGAACGGCCCGTCCTCCTCCAACCCGCGCAGCCTGGCCCTGATGCTTCGCAGCGCCCTTGCCAGCCGCTCGAGGTTCTCCGGTGTGCGCTCGTAGCAGATGTCGGTGTAGTTGGTGACCGTAGGCGACCCGTGGAGGCGGCTCCCGACTCCAC
This sequence comes from Actinomycetota bacterium, assembly GCA_035286545.1. Taxonomy (GTDB): domain Bacteria; phylum Actinomycetota; class UBA4738; order UBA4738; family HRBIN12; genus DASSJM01. The sequence goes on from DATEDE010000172.1 coordinate 3,025, forward strand.
CGATCACGACGAAGCGCACTCCGTACTCCTCGAGCGTCCGGAAGGCTCGGAGCGGGTCGAAGGCGGGCCGGCTCATCGCGGCGTCGCCGAGCTCAGCAGGCGCTCGAGGTTGCGAGCCTCCCGGGCGGCGAGCCGCAGCCGATCACCCGGCGAGAGCGCGATGAGCTCACGGATCTGCGTCCGGTCGACCCCCGTTCCCGCGGCCGGGACGCTCGCAAGCGTGAGGCCGCAGCCGGCGAGGAGTCTGTCGAGCGTGTCAACCCTCGGCACGACGGCGCCCGACTCGATCCGGCCCACGGTCGCCTGCGGGACCCGCACCCGCTCGGCCAGTGCCCGTTGGGATAGGTGGGCCCGCCGTCGCGCCTCTCGAAGCACGCCCGCCGCGTCCACGGAGCCGATGATAGCACGTATGCTATCGCCAAGATCGCGGCACGTCCGCGTCCCGTCACTCGGCGAGACCCACGCGGAGCGTGTCGATCTCGCGCTCGAACTCCCCCCGGAGCCGCCGCTTGTCGTCGTCCTCGAGCCAGGTCGCCTCGACCCCGTCGAGCGACACGGCGGCCATGTCGTCGAACGACAGGTCGAGCGCCTCGGCCACCGAGCGGTACTCCTTGCCCAGGTCGAGGTCGGTCATAGCCGGGTCGTCGGTGTTCAGCGTGGCGAGCAGGCCGGCCTCGCGCATCCGCCGGAACGGGTGCTCGGCGAGGGACCCGACCTTGTTGGCGATGACCACGTTGCTGTTCGGGCAGACGGTGAGCGGCACGCGTTCGCCCGCGACCCGCTCGGTCACCGCCGGATCAGAAAGGATCGACAGCCCGTGGTCGATGCGCTCGGCGCCTAGCGAGTCGAGCGTCGTCTCGATGGTCTCGGGCCCGGTGTCCTCGCCCGCGTGCGCGGTACAGCGCAGCCCGGCCGTCCGCGCCAGCTCGAACGCGCCCGCGTACTCCCGAGGGTCCACACCGATCTCGATCGAGTCCATGCCGACCCCGATCACGCGATCCGCGCGCCCGGCCCGGCGGAGCTCGACCAGCCGCTCGATCAGCTCGAGCCCGGCGGGGGCGCCGTACGCCCGGTCCATGTCGCAGATCGCCACGGCGCGGGCGCCGGTCTCGGCCTCGGCCGCCTCGAAGCCCCGCGTGATGCCCTCCACGATGCCCTCGAGGGACTGTCCAGCCTCGAGAAGGCGGGCGGGCGTGAAGAACGTCTCGCGGTAGCGGAGCCCGTGCGGGACGGCCGCGACGACCGACTCGTACGCGGCGCGCTCCCAGTCCTGCGGCGAGGAGAGCAGCGCCTGGACGAACCAGAAGATCTCGAGGAACCCGTTCAGGGAGTCGTACGTGTACAGGTCCTCGATACGCGGGGTGGGTAGGCGCTGCCCGTTCTTGCTCGCGAGCTCGGCCACCGTGGCAGGGGCGATCGTGCCCTCGAGGTGGCAGTGGAGCTCGACCTTGGGGAGCCGGTCGTAGACGTCGGACATCCGCGCATGGTACTCGCGAGATGCCTGACGCGGCGGGGCTCCACCCTCAGGTAGCCGCGGGGAGGAATCGTCCCGATCTCCGACTGGTATCTCGACCGATATCCCGGTACACTTCGCCGAACATGGATCAGGAGCTCGTTCCGCTGTCCGAAGGCAAGACCCGGCTCCACGAGCTGGTCCGAGACCTCGAGGGCCGCGACGTCGTGCTCGTCCGCTACGGGCGACCGGTCGCGGTCCTGCTGGGTTTCGGACGGTACCGCCGGCTCCTGGCGGGCGGTGGAACCGAGGTCCCCGCTCGGACGGGCCCGATGGGCCTGGGACCGAAGGATGGCGAACGGCTCGCGGCGATCTGCCGCTCGCGACGCGTTCGGCGGCTCGTCCTGTTCGGCTCGGCCGCGAGGGGCGAGGCCGGTCCGTCCAGCGACACCGACCTGCTGATCGCGTTCGAACCCATGTCGCCGCGGGAGCGCGCCGACGCGCTGTTCGGCCTGCAGGAGGACCTCGAGGCGTTGCTCGGGCGGTCGGTCGAACTCCTCGAGGAGGAGGCCGTCACCAACCCGTTCCTGCGCCGATCGATCGAGCAGGCGCACGTGGTGTTGTATGAGGCGGCCTGAGGCGCTCGCGCATCTGTTCGACATCGAACGCGCCTGCACGCTGCTCGCGCGCTTCACGGCGGACAGGACCTTCGAGGACTACGCCGGGGACGACCTGCTGCGCTCGGCCGTGGAGCGCCAGTTCGAGATCATCGGCGAGGCACTGCGTCGGGCCCTGGAGGCGGAGCCCGCGCTCACGGACCTGATCGCCGACACCGGCCGGATCGTGGCCTTCCGGAACCGCCTCATCCACGGTTACGCCTCGGTCTCGGCCGAGGTCGTCTGGGGCGTGCTGGAGGCGAACGTGGCGACGCTCCACGACGAGGTGCGCGGGCTGCTGGCCGAGGGCGGCGCTCAGCCTTTCGGCACGCCGAGCACGTAGTCCTCGTCCTGCTCGTCCCACTCCAGCGTGATCACGCCCTGCGTCGCCGCGGCCTTGGCGAACTGCAGGAAGCCGCCGTAGCCGAACGTCTTCTCGCTGAAGCCCGGCTGGACCTTGCGCACCTTGTTCTTCAGGCCCGACAGGTGCGCCACCTGACCCTTGGCCTGAAGGCCCGCGACCACCGATCCCAGCAGCTCGAACGCCTCGGTCTCGCCGCCGTGCACCGGCAGGGAGACCTCGGGGTCGCCCTTGGCCGAGCCCTCTGCGAGCTCGATCACGCCGCGCTCGGCCAGGTAGCGGATCAGCTCGCCGAACGCGCGGAAACCGTACTCGGCCTCGCCGAACGTGGGGTCCTTGCGCAGGAGCGCGCGCTTGATCGTCGAGGCGAGCACGGTGCCACCGCTCGAGCGCTGCAGGCCCGAGACCGTCTGCGCCACGCGCACCGCGAGCTCGTCGACGTCGGCGGTCTGCTCGGCGACCGGCTCGTCGTCGATCCGCGACTCTGCGGCCGCGGTCTTCTTCTTGGGCGGGCGCCCGCCGCGCGAGCCGCCGCGGCGGCGGCCGGCGCCGGAGGGCACGTCGACTCCCTCGAGGGTGTCGTAGAACAGGAACTCGTCGCACGCGGGCGGCAGGAGCGCCGAGGTCGAGTCCTTGATACCGACCCCGATCACCTTCTTGTTCAGCTCGCGGAGCTTGTGGACCAGCGGGGTGAGGTCGCTGTCGCCCGTGCATATCACGAACGTGGTGATGTAATCGCGCTCGAAGGCCATCTCGAGCGCGTCGACGGCCATCTTGATATCGCCCGCGTTCTTGCGCGAGGCGCCCATGCGCTGCGGGATCTCGATCAGCTCGACCTGGCCCCGCGTGAGCATGCGGCGGTCCTCGTCGAACGCCGACCAGTCCGCGTACGCCTTGCGGGCGATCACCCGACCTCGCTCGGCGAGCGCGTCGAGCACGGGCTTGAGGTCGAAGCTCAGGCCGCCGAGGGTGTCGCGCGCGCCGATGGCCAGGTTCTCGTAGTCCAGGAACAGGGCGATCCGTTCCTCGTCGGTGTCCACGGACCTCAGCCTAGTTGCCCTCGGTCGCTGCTGTTGGCGTTCTATCGTTTCTGCTGCTCCGCGGTGCGATGCGCGCCGCCGTCTTCGCGCTCGGCGGGCTGCTCCTGGTGTTCGGCGTCGGGATGGGCCTGTTCGACCTCTTCTCCTAGCCGGATCTCCGCGACGGTGGCGATATCCATATCGGTATCGGGCCGTTCGAGAACGATCCGCGCCGTGAGCGCTCCGCCGCACGCTGGCGAGCTGACCATCTCCACCGGACCCGCCTATCCTGTCGTCATGCCCACCTCCGTGCTCGTCCTGGGCGCCGGCTTCGGCGGGCTCGAGCTGTCCACCCGGCTGTCCGAGGAGCTCGGGGACGAGGTCGAGGTCACCCTGATCGACCAGGCGGACGCCTTCGTGTTCGG
>DATEDE010000173.1:0-4204 GCA_035286545.1 Actinomycetota bacterium
TGGTTGGGGAACGACGGCCCCTGCGCGCTCGCGAAGAAACTGTCGCCCAGGACGTACCGCTCCGCCCAGCGCCAGTAGTTGGGGAGATCGCCCTGCAGGTACTGCGAATACGCGTGGCGGTCGGCCGCGGCGCTGATCGTCGCGAACCCGTCCATCTTCCCCTCGCTCCACGCCATCAGCGAGCACTCGTAGCAGTGCTTGATGTCGGTCGGGAGCACGTCCGGTGCCTGCGTGAGCGTGCGAGGCTCGCCCTGGTCCATCCCCACGGCTACCCCGTCGGCGCCGGGGAACCGCCCGTACATGTTGTCGAAGGTCCGGTTCTCCTTGATCACGAACACCACGTGCTTGATCGGCGTAGTGGTCTCGAGCGCGCTCGCGTCGAACGGCTCGGGCGCGGTGCCGTAGTCGAGCGGTGGCAGCGGGTCCCACTCGGGCAGGTCATCGCCGCAAGCCGCCGATAGCAGCGCAAGCCCGGTGAGCGCTGCGGCCAGCTTGACGAGGGCGGTGCGCACGGTCACCGACCCTACCGCGTGTCGGTCCTTCCGGACTGGGGCATGATGACGCCGCCGTGAGCCCAGAGGCGACCAGCGATCGCGTGTCTCGCGCCGCCGAAACGCGTGCGCGGATCCTGGACGCCGCGCGACGCGTCATGGCCGAGGAGGGGCTCGAACGCTTCACCACCCGGCGCGTAGCCGAGCTCGCGGGCGTCTCACACGGCATGGTCCACTACCACTTCACCGACAAGCGGGAGCTCGCGCTCGCCCTCGTGGTGCACGCGCGGCTGGACTGGGTGGAGCCGCTCGAGGAGCTCGTGGACGGCCCCGGCTCGGCCGAGAAGCGGATGCGCGCGGTGATCGCGTGGATCGCCGAGCCCGCGACCATCGAAACGATGCGGCTGCACCAGGGTCTGTTCGTGCTGGCGCTCCAGGACGACGCCGTCCGCGAGCGCTTGGCCGCCGAGTTCGCGCGCTGGCGGGCGCCTTTCGTCACGCTGTTCGGACAGCTCGCCGAGGAGCTGGGCCTCGACGGGTTCGACTCATCCAGCGTGGGTGATGCGTTCGCGGTCGCTGCGGACGGGCTCGTCCAGCAGCAGTCGCTCGAGCCAGGCCTTCCTACGGCGAGGGTTCTGACGCGGACGTTCGAGCAGCTGGTCGGGCGCCCTCAGCGGCGGCGGCCGAGCAGCCGCCGGTAGGGCTCGAGCGCGGCCTTCGGGGCCGCCTCGATGTGTTGGAGCACGCGGCTGACGCCGCGCGTCCCGTGCTCGCGGACGTGCGTGACGCGGTCCAGGTCGACCGTCTCGAGCACGAACTCCTCGGTCTGTCCGAGCTCGAACAGCACCCTGCCCTCGGGGTCGGCGCCGATCGAACGGCCGCCCCCGAAGCTCGGGACCGCGTTCACGTTCAGCACGTAGCACTGGTTGGCGATCGCGTTCGCGCGTGCCAACACCAGCTCCTGCTCGCGGTCCGGCGTGGTGGTGAGCGTGGGGTGCAGGATCAGCTCGGCGCCCTTCAGGGCGAGCCCGCGCGCGACCTCCGGGAACCAGCCGTCGTAGCAGATCATCACTCCGAGCCGTCCGACCCGCGGGATGTCGAACACCGGAGCGGGACGATCGCCGGGCGTGGCGGTCTCGTGCGGCTGCCACGGGAACAGCTTCCGGTAACTGGTGACCAGCGCGCCTCTGGGGTCGAAGACGAGCGCGGTGTTGTAGATCCGGCCCCCGCGTCCGCGTTCGAAGATGGAGCCCGGGCAGATCCACCGCCTGGCACGGGCGGCCACCTTGCCGATCCGCTCGGTGAGCGGGCCAGGCACGGGCTCGGCGACGCGCGCCATGAACCCGCTCGGCTCGCCCGCGAACGGGTCGTCACCTGTCAGGTACAGCTCGGGGAACAGGAGCATGCCGGCGTCCCTGAAGGCGGTCCGGGCCAGGCGAACCTCGCGCTCGAACTTGGCGAACGTAGCCTCGGGGTCGAACGTCACGGGGCGGACCTGGGCCCCCAGGACGGTCAGCAGGCGGCTCATCGCCGCGGAGCATACCCACCGGCCCCTGTCTTGACCAAGCGCTTGGTCAGTTGCAGGATGGGCGCGTTCCTGGAAGAAAGGGGGAGCGGGATGATCCATGGCGACCTTGATCGGTGGATGCGGCAGCCTGTCTCGCGGCGACAGGTGCTGCGGGGCGCGGGGCGGGGCGCGCTCGGGATGTCGGCGCTCGCCGCCTTCCTCGCGGCTTGCGGCTCGGACGAACCCACGCCGACGAGCGGCCCCGGCGGGGAGTTGCCGGCGGTCGCCGGTGAGCTGTCCGTGGCCCAGTGGCCGCTCTACATCGACCGAGCCAGGGGCGGGCACCGGCCGACGCTCGAGGCGTTCGAGAAGGAGTACGGCATCGATGTCGACTATCGCGAGCGGATCAACGACAACCAACAGTTCTTCGCCTCGCTCGCGCCCATCCTCGAGCAGGGGCGGGACACGGGATGGGACCTGATCGCGCTCTCGGATTGGGTCGTCGGCCTGATGCGGGAGGCCGGCTGGGTCGAGGCGCTCCACCCCGACGAGCTGCCCCATGTGCAGGACAACCTGCTCACCGCGTTCCGGGACCCTCCGTACGACCCGGGCAACGCGCACAGCGTCCCGTGGCAGGCCGGCGTTACGGGGATCGCCTACGACCCCACGAAGACAGGTTTCGAGATCCGACGCTTCGAGGACCTGTGGGACGAGCGCCTCGAGGCGCACGTAGGGATGATGACCGAGATGGTCGACACCGTGAGCCTAACGCTCCTGATGCTGGGGATCGAGCCCGTCGACGCCACGCCGGACGACGTTCTTCGAGCCACCGAGAAGCTCGCGGAGCAGCGAGACGCCGGCATCGTGCGCGCATACCTCGGCCAGGACTACATAGAGGAGCTCGTGGCCGGGAACACCTGGGCCTCGATGGCGTGGTCCGGTGATGTCTTCTACTACAAGTATCTGGGCGGCGCGCCCGATCTCGAGTTCGTGGTGCCCGAGGAGGGCGGCATGCTGTGGGTGACGCCGCTCGAGATCCCCGCGAAGGCCCAGCACCCCACCGACGCCCACCTGTTCATGGACTGGTTCTACCGGCCCGAGATCGCGGTGCAGGTCACCGACTGGGTCCTCTACATGACCCCGGTGGACGGCGTTCAGGACCTGATGCGCCAGAAGGCGGAAGAGAGCAAAGGAGGGACCGCCCGCTACTACGAGACGCTGGCCGAGAGCCCGCTGCTGTTCCCGCCCAAAGATCCGCTCGAGGCCAACCTGCACCCGTACCACGAGTACGACGCCGAGACCTTCCAGGCCTGGGCCGAGCCCTTCGGAGACGTGATCAACGCCTGAGCATCAGATGGGCTGCAGCTGCAGGCCTTGCTGGTGGGCCAAGAACTCGCGCCAGTACTGGCGGCCCTCCTCGGGAAGCGTTGAGATCGGGTCGAAGTACGGGTACTCGCGCGTGAGAGCTTCGGGATCGTCGTACTCGATCCCCGTCCGGTAGTTCTTGCGCCAGTAGCTGATGCCCTTCACGTCGTCGTAGCTGCTCAGCATGTGAACCCACCGCTTGCCCACGAAGGGGACATCGGCGATGAACCGCGGCGTCGCGAACCCCGGCAGGTATCCCATGATCGCCATCTGCAGGTCCTGCGCCTCCCAGACAGCGAGGCGCCAATGCTCACTGTTGGGGATCATGTCGCACAGGTAGAAGTAGTAGGGGATCACCTTCGCGTGGTCGATGAGCATGAAGCACAGCTCGAGCAGCTGGTTGGTCGTGGTGTTCACTCCTCGGAGCAGGACCCCCTGGTTGCGGACATCGCGGTAGCCCATGTCCAGCAGCGCGCCAACGGCGCGTCCGAAGATCGGCGTCACCTGCTGTGCCGAGTTCACGTGGGTGTGGAAGGCGATCTCGACGCCGCGCTCGTGCGCGCGCTTGGCGATCGCGTCGTAGCCCTGGAGCACGTCGTCCTGCAGGAAGTGCTGGGGGATGCCCATGAGGCCCTTGGTCGCGATCCGCACGTCACGCACGTTCTCGATATCGAAGAGCCGGAACAGCCAGTCCTGCAGACGCTTGATCGGCACGTTGGCCATGTCGCCGCCGCTCACGACCACGTCGCGGACCGACGGGGTCCGGCGCAGGTAGTCGAGCATCGCGTCCCAGCGCTCGTTCTGCTTCATCTCGAACTTGTACTTGAGGACCTGGAGCGTG
>DATEDE010000174.1:0-2868 GCA_035286545.1 Actinomycetota bacterium
GTGTGACCGTAGCCGCCCGACCGCGCAGGCGTCCCCGCGCGCGCGACCGCGTCCCCCCGGTCCATCGCCTCGAGCGAGTGACGGGACGCGAGGACGCGGGGGACCCCCACCCGGTCGTCGGTCGCGGTGAGCGACGCTATCCCCTGGGCCGCCCCGTAGCTGTTAACGCCCACCGCGGGCAGGCAGCAGACGATCGTCGGGGAGGCGATGCGGACCGGGCGGTCGCTGGGGATGTCCAGGACCACGGCCACGTTCTCGGCGTCTCCGGCCAGCCAGTGCTCGTTGTGCGCGAGGATCGTGGCCTCGGGTGTCGCGACAGCGAAGCTCGTGCACCGCTCCGGCTTGCGCGGCGGTGGGGACACGTAACCCTCCTTGCGTTGGAGGAAGAGAATGCCCCCCTCGGGGGCCTCGAGCATCGGCTCGAGCTCCTCGAACGCGTTGATCGCGAAGAGCTCGAGGACGGGGACCATCGCCCCGACCGACATCCCCTTGAGGATCTGGGTGTAGATCGGGAAGTGGGTCTCGGAGGCCACGAGGTAGGGGGTGAGGAGCTCCTGGAGCTGCTCTGAGGACACGCCGCGGCGCGATAGGTATCGGTGGTAGAAGTCCACGGACTCGTTCACGAGATCGCGGAGTTCCCGCCCGACCTGCTGGCCGCGGGCATGCGGGTCTCCCTCGGCGCGGACGATCCTCAACTGTCCCATGCTCACTCTCGGTCGCAGGCTAGCCTCGAACAGGGGTCGCCGGAACCACCCCGTCGGTATCGTCGGGGTCGTGAGCCGTCATCTTGAGCCCGTGCCCGATCCCCCCGAGCGGTCGGGCACGCCGTTCGATGACGACGGTGGGTGGGACGGGTCCGACGACGACCTCGAGCCGCTCCGCCGCCCGGCCTGGTGGCGATGGGTCGCGGTCGTGGTCGTGATAGCGATGGTGGTCGCCACGCCGGTGGCCTACGCGCTATACCTGCTGCTCCGCTAGGGACGGACCGGGGCCGCCTCTTGGACGAGGGTGTCGAACAGACTTTGCTGAGCCGGGTCGGTCGAGGCGGTCTCCTCCGGATGCCACTGCACGCCGACCATCCATCCACCCTCACGTTCGACGGCCTCGATGAGGCCGTCCTGCGACCATCCGATCGCAACCAGACCGTCGCCGAGGCGATCGATCCCTTGGTGGTGATGCGAGGCGCCGGCGACGACGTCGGCGCCCATGGCGTCGGCGACGCGGCTGCCGTGGGCGAGCTTCACGTCGTGCAGCACGGGATCACCCGACAGGGGCGGCCCGTGGGGCTCTATCCCGTCGACGTCGGACAGGTGGGGGTGCAGCGAGCCTCCGAACGCGATGTTCAGGACCTGGATCCCGCGGCAGATGGCCAGGGTCGGTATCGCCGCGCTGTCGGCCGCGTGCACGAGCGCGATCTCGAACGCGTCACGGTCCGGCTCGACGCCGTACATCTGGGGGTGCTTCTTGCCGCCGTAACGAGACGGCTCGACGTCCCCTCCGCCCATCAGCAGGAGGCCATCGACCAGCGAGAGCGTTCCGTCCGGATCCACGTCGGGACAGGTCAGCAGGATGGGGAGGCCGCCGGCGCGTCGGACGCACTCGACGTACGTGGACGGGACCCCGAAGGCCCCCGAACTCCAGCCGCCCACCCGCCCCTCGACGAGGGGCTGGGCGGGAATCCCGATCCGGGGTCGTGGCACGGACTCAGTTCTGGGAGAAGAAGACGTTCTTCACCTCGGTGTACAGGTTCACGGCGTGCATCCCCATCTCGCGGCCGATCCCGCTCTGCTTGAAGCCGCCGAAGGGAGCCTCCGTGTGCACGCTGTGGCTCGTGTTCACGCTGATGACCCCGGTGCGGATCCCCTTCGCGACACGGATCGCCCGGCCGATGTCCCGGGTCCACACCGAACCCGACAGGCCGTACGTCGTGTCGTTCGCCATGCGGATCGCCTCGTCCTCGGTGTCGAACGGGATCACGCACACCACGGGCCCGAAGATCTCCTCCTGCGCAACGCGCCAGCGGTTGTCCACGTCGGCCAGGACCGTCGGCTCCACGTAGGCGCCGCCTTCGCCTCCCGGCACCTGTGGGACCCCGCCGCCACCGACCAGGCGTGAGCCCTCCTCGATGCCCAGCGCGATGTAGTCCAGCGTGATGCGCCTCTGGCTCTCGGAGATCATCGGACCGATCTCGGTCTCCTCCGAGGAGGGGTCGCCGATCCTGAGCTCGGCCGTTCGCTTGGCGAGGTGCTCGACGAACCCGTCGTAGGCCAGACGCTCCACGAACACCCGCGAGCGGGCGCAGCAGTCCTGGCCGCAGTTGCCGAAGACGCCCCACATCGAGCGCTCGACCGCCAGGTCCATCTCAGCGTCGGCGAACACGACGTTGGCGGACTTGCCCCCGAGCTCCAGCGAGATCCGCGTGATGTTCCTCGCCGCCAGGGCCATGATCTGCGAACCGACCTCCGTCGATCCGGTGAACCCCACCTTCGCCACGCGCGGATCGGTGACCAGCGCGTTGCCGACGCTGGACCCAGGGCCGGGCAGGACCGAGATCGTGTCGGGCGGCAGGCCGGCCTCGACCAGGATCTCGCCCAGGCGCAGGACCGAGAGCGGGGTGTAGCTCGCGGGCTTCACGACGATCGGGTTCCCGCAGGCCAGGGCGGGCGAGATCTTCCACGAGCCGATCGCGAGCGGGAAGTTCCACGGGACGATCAGAACGCAGACCCCGACAGGCTCGCGCAGGGTGATGTCGAGCCCGGGGTCCTGGACGGGGATCGTCTCGCCGAAGATCCGGGTGGTCGCCCCGCCCCAGTACTCCAGGGTGTCCGCGACGATGCCCATCTCGTCGCGGGCGTCGTTGATCGGCTT
>DATEDE010000175.1:0-17494 GCA_035286545.1 Actinomycetota bacterium
GGAACCGGCGCCAGTACGCGTCAAGGTAGCGCTCGGGATCGCCTCGCAGGCCGCGGGTCATCGCCGGCCAGGGCTTGCGGCACACGAGCTCGCCCACCTCGCCGGGTGCGGCCTCCGTGCCGTCGGGGCGGAAGACCGCGACGTCCATCCCGAGCGCCGGCCCTCGGAGCGAGCAGGGTTTCAGCGACGAGACCGGGTGCGGCGACAGGAAGCACGCGCCGACCTCGGTCCCACCTGAGAGGTTGATGATCGGCAGGCGCCCGCCGCCGACCTCCTCGAAGAACCATCGGTACGGCTCGGGGTTCCACGGCTCCCCGGTGGAGGCCAGGATCCGCAGGCTCGAGAGGTCGTGCGAGCGCACAGGCTCCTCGCCTGCGGGGACCAGCGCGCGTATCAGCGTCGGTGAGACGCCGAGGTGCGTGATGCGGTGGCGCTCGATCATCGCCCACAGCCGGTCGGGCCCGGGATGGTTCGGCGCCCCGTCGTACAGGAACACCGTCGCACCGAGCGCCGTGGCGCCGACGATCTCCCAAGGCCCCATGATCCAGCCGAGGTCCGCGAACCAGAACATCAGGTCGCCCGGCCGCACGTCGGTCTGGTACGCGACCTCCTCGGCGACCTTCACGAGGAACCCACCGTGCACGTGCACCGCGCCCTTCGGCTTCCCGGTGGTGCCGCTCGTGTAAGCGACGAACAACGGGTGCTCCGGATCCAGGTGCGCGGTCGCGAAGCGAGGGGGCTGCGCCGCGAGCAGCTCGTCCCACCGGACGTCGCGCCCCTCGGTCCACGGTGCGTCGCCGCGGCCCGCACGCGAGACCATCACGATGTGCCGGACGGTCGGGGCGTCGGAGACCGCATCGTCGGCGGTCTCCTTCATCGCCACGGTCTTCCCGCGCCGCGTGGACGCATCGGCGGTGATCAGCACCTCGGCCTGGGCGTCGGCCAGGCGCATCGCGACGGCGTCGGCGCCGAAGCCGCTGAAGATCGGCAGGAAGACCGCCCCGAGCTTCGCGCACGCCATCACCGAGACGACGGCCTCCGGCGTCATCGGCAGGAAGATCCCGACCGCGTCACCCTCGGACACGCCGAGCGAGACGAGTCCGTTGGCCAGGCGATCGGCCGCCTCTCGGAGCTGGGCGTACGTCATCCGGCGGACGTCGCCTTCCTCGCCCTCCCACACCAGGGCGAGGGCGTCCGGGGTGTCCTCGGCCCAGCGGTCCACGCAGCTATGCGCGAGGTTCACGCTCCCGCCGCCGAACCACGTCGCCCACTCGATCCCGCGGGAGGCATCGAGCACCCGCTCGTACGGCTCGAAGAACTCCAAGCGGAGGTCCCGCACGACGGCGTCCCAGAACCACTCGATTTCGGCCACCGAGCGGGCGATCAACTCCCCCTCGGTCGCGATGTCATGGGCGCGCATGAACCGGGTGACGTTCGCGCGCTCGATCACGTCGTCGGAGGGTCTCCACACGATCGTCACGGCCGCCTCCGTCCCGATGGGGGAACCTGGCCGGTAGGCTGTTCCCTCGGAACAGCCTATGTCCGAGAACCCCCAAGAGCCGTCCGATCCGTCGCGCCCGCAGACCCTGGCGGCGAGCCATCCCCACCCTCACTGGCGCCGAGGGTTCCTGATCGCGACCGCCACCGTCTCCGCGTTGGTGATGCTCGTGGCGGCGACCGGGATGGGGACCTACCTCTGGGTCCGCAGCCAGATCGTCACGATCCCCGGATCCGAGCTCCCGCCGGGCGACGCCGCCGCGGCCGGGGGGAGCCTCGAGCCCGAGATCGCCGGCTTCTGCGACGACCGGGCGTGCAACTACCTGCTGCTCGGCAGCGACTCCCGCGAGGGGCTCACGCCCGAGGAGCTCGTCGCGTTCGGCGACGACGAGCACATCGGAGGCGAGAACCGCGCGGACACGATAATCCTGGTGCACACGCGACCGGACCGGCGGGAGGCCGTCTTCCTCTCGTTCCCCCGCGATCTGTTGGTCGAGATCCCCGGCATCGGCGAGGGCAAGATCAACAGCGCGTTCACGGGCGGGATCGAGGGCGGGGGTCCGATGCGTGTGGCGCGTGTGGTCAGGTCGCTGACGGGGATGCAGGTCCACCACGTCTTGTACGTGAACCTCGCCGGCTTCCAGGGTCTCGTGGACGCGCTCGGCGGCGTGGACATGTGCGTCCCGTACCCGATGTACGACGTGCTCACGTTGCTGGATATCCCCGCCGGCTGCCAGCACTTCGACGGCGCCACGGCCCTTGCATACGTGCGGACGCGGCACCAGCCGTGCGACGCGGTTCCCGACTTCGCAAGGATCAGCCGGCAGCAGCAGTTCCTGCGAGCCGTGATATCGCGGCTCCTCACACCGGGTGAGCTGCTGCGCCTGCCGACGCTCGTGCCCGAGCTGCTCGACAACCTGGTCGTGGACGAGGGGCTCCGCAATCCCGCCGAGCTCGTGTACCTGGCCGGCCAGCTCCAGGGGGTGACCACCGACGCGGCGCAGTTCCGCGCGGTACCGACGATCCCCGCCGGCATCTACGTGAACGGGCAGTACCTGTCGGTCGTGAAGATGGTCGAGCCACAGGCGGCGGAGCTGTTCGCGCGCATCAAGGGCGGACGCGCGCTCGGCGACCTCGGCGCCGAGCTGTCGTCGACCGCGCCGTCCCCGGCCAATATCGTCGTTCAGGTCGTCGACCGGCGAGCGGGCACGATCGCGACCGAGGCCCTCGATGTGCTCACCCGCAGCGGCTTCGACATCACGCCCGGGATCGTCCCGGGCGCTTCGTTCGACTCCCCCGTGAAGGGCTCGGCGATCGTGTACCGCGAGGGCGCCGAGCCCCAGGCCAAAGTCGTCGGAACCTACTACCGCAACCTCGACCTGGTCGCCGCCCCGGCCGGGACGCTGCCGCCCGGCGTCGACGTCGCCTTGGTGCTCACGCCGACCTACGCCCCGCCGCCGCCCGCCACCGAGCCTCCCGTCGAGTGCCCCTAGGCGAGCCGACCCAGCACGTCGTCCAGTGCTGCGAACGCGATCTCGGGCAGGTACCGGGTCCTGACGAGCTCGCGCCCCGCCTCGCTCAGACGCCGCCAGGTGTCGTCCTCGGTGAACAGCCTGACGAGCGCTCGGACGACCTCGGACGGACCCTCCGCCACCAGAAGGTGCTCCTCGTTCGACACGTCGAGCCCGTCGGTCGCATCGGGCGTGGCGACGGCGGGGATGCCCCTGGCGAGCGCGTTCAGGAGCTTGACCCGCGTGCCGGCGCCGCCGATCCCCAGATCGACGGTCGCGCGCGCTCGACGGTACAGGGGCTCGTCGTCGATCACCTCGCCCAGGAACTCGACCCCGGGGGTCCCGGATGCGAGGGCGACGAGCGAGGGCGGAGCTCCGGACCCCGCGAGCAGGAAGCGCGCCTCCGGGACCTCCCCTCGGAGCGCGGGGAACGTCACCTCGAGGAACCTCGTGAGCCCGGCGACGTTCGGCGGCCAAGAGAGGGTCCCGAGGAAGAGCAGGTTCGGCTCCGGGATGGGGTCCAGGGGTGGGCGATCCAGGAGCGAGGGCGCCGGGACGTTGGGGAGCAGTCGAACCCGCCCCGCCGCGACGCCGAGCTCGAGCATCGCCGCGCGATCGGGCTCGGAGACCGCGAAGACAGCGTCGAACCGCGGGAGGATCCGAGCCTCGTATGTCCGGACACGCGAAGCCTCGCGCCGCACGAGCGCGCGTCGCAGCGCAGACCGTTCGAGCTCGGCCTGCCGGAGCCACATCACGTGCTCAGCGTTGTGCTGGTGCAGCAGCGTCCGTCCGGTCCGCTCCGGTCCGTCGAAACTCTTCGGCAGGTACTGGGCCATCAGCCAGCCGTCCACGAACACGGCATCGGGGACCCGGCCGGTCACGAGGCGGTCAACGGCCTGGGCCAGGGCCGGGCTCCGGTTCCGCTCGATACTGATCGGCACGCGCCGCGCGTAGCTCGCGAGGAGGCGGCCCAACGACCGCGTGCGATCCAGGGGGACGCCGACGCAGACCCCGGCTTCGCGTTCCCACCGCTCGCCGGGGCGGAGCAGGCAGGCGACGTCGACCTCGTGCCGGCGCTCCAGGTGCGCGAGCAGGGCCGCGGACTTGATCGTCCCGCCGCTCCGCGGATCGCCGAGCGGCCGGGGGGTGAGGAACAGGACGCGCATCTCAGCTCGAGCGATCGGTGAGCGCGAGGAAGGGGAACACGAGGGTCGCCCGCGTGATCCTGCGCAGGCGGTGTGGCTCGAGCGCGAGACGCCAGGCCCACTCGAGCCCGAGGCGGTGGAGCAGGCCGGGGGCCCGGGGGAGCCGCCCCGCCCACATGTCGAAGGCGCCGCCGACGCCCATCATGACGCGGGCCGACGGGAAGTCGGCGGCGTGCCGGACGATCCAACGCTCCTGTTTGGGCGCGCCCAGGCCGACGAGCACGATCGTCGGAGCGGCCGCTCGGATCCGCTCGAGCAGCTGGGGCTCGCGCTCCGCGGAACGGAGGCGGCCGTCCTCCTCGACGGACAGGCCGGTCCCCACGACCTCGATGCGGAGCCCGGGGAGGCGGCGACGCCACACCCGAGCGGCCTCCTCCGCCACGCCGTCGGATCCGCCGAAGAACGCCACCGCCGCGTGTCGTTCGGCGGCGAGCTGGAGGAGCGTCGCTCCTATCTCGACCCCCGGCCACCGCCGGACGCGGCGACCCGCTCGCAGTGACCGGATCAAGGCGACGCCGGTCCCGTCCGGCAGGGCCAGGTCCGCGGCGTTCAGGACCTCCGCGTACGAACGGTCCTCCCGGGCTCGTAGGAGGATCTCCGGGTTGGGCGTGAAGACCAGGCAGGCGCGCTCGCCGGCCATGAAGGCCTCGCAGGTGGTCCGCAGGCGCCGCTCCGAGGGAAGTTCGTCGACGCGAACGCCGAAGATGTCCGCCACCGCTACGAGCCTGCCGCGCCCGCTCGGCTCCCCGCGAGCACCCCGTACAGGTGATCCGCGCGCGCGACGAGCGCGCGTGATGCCTCGCGTCGGTACCGGTCGTGTAGAGACGCCTTCATCCCGTCGCGCACGTTCGATGGTCGAGGCACGATCCGCTCGAGGGACTCGTCACCGCCGCGCCGGTACCGCCAGTGCTCGTCGATCTCGCGGAGGCATCGCGCGACGTTCTCGTCGGTGGGCTCGAACTCCACGAACGTGGTCGCGGCCTGTGCGTTCAGCCGCCTGATCACGAGCCCCATCCCTCCGCCCACGACCTCGTCGAACGTCGCGATCACGAAGCCTCGCCGGTGGGGCAGGAGCGGCTCGTAGAAGCGCACGAACCCGCGCAGGACGTCGTTCGGCGTGCGATCCGGGTGTCGGATCATGTTGGAGACGATGACGTCCTCGGGCTCCCGGATCAGCACGAGGGCCGGCACGCCTAGGCGGATAGCCTTCAGGACGTTCGCCGGCGTGTGGGTGTGATGGGCTACACGTGGCTGGTCGGGCTCCTGCGCCGTCGTGAAAGCGGCGAGGGCGAACGACGACGCGCATCGCGGGAACGACTCGACGACCAGGTCCGTGGCACGGTCGACGAGCACACCCTCACCACGCAGGCGCGCGAGCGGGAAGGCCAGCGATGGGTAGCGAGCGAGACCGGTGATCGTGAAGTAGCGGAGGCGCTGCACGCTCGGATGGTACAGCGGAGACCTCAGGGCGAGTTCGCCGCTACTCCCTCTCCCGGCGCGCGTCCGGCTGGGCGAAGAGGCGGGCGAGCGCCTCGTCCGATCCGAAGATCTCGTCCGCCGCCCCAGCCTGCTCGGCGAGGCCGCCCACGTCGGCGACGAACGCCGGGACCCCGAGCAGTTGGGACCGCGCGAGCGCCCCCGACGACCAGGCACGGCGATACGGGAACACGACCCGGTCGGCCGCCGAGATCCACTCGTCGAATTCCACGTCGGAGACGAAGCGTTCGATCATCGTGACCCCGTCCGTGCGCTCGCAGAGCTCTCGCAGCTCCCCGACGTGGGTGGAGGTCTCGGCGCTCGGGATGCGGACCGAGCCGACGACGAAGAGCCGTCCGGGGCTCCCGGCCGAGCCGAACGCGCGGACGGCGCGGTCGAACCCCTTGTCAACGTGCAGGAACCCCGCGCACACGAACATCGCGCCATCGACCTCGATCCCGAGGCGCGATCGCGCCTCTTTGCGCGAGAGCCGCTCGTGGACCGTGACCGAGTCCGCGTGCGGGATCAGCGTCGAACGTGTCCGGATCCGGTACGCGCGCTCGAGCGCCCGGCGTTCGGCCCGGGTGTGGAACCGGAGCCGGGCGCGTGAGAAGGCGAGACCGAGCAGCCGGTAGTCGGGTCGGAGCCGCGAGGGCGGCGGGGTGGCCTCGTGCACAACGATCTCGACCGCAGGCCTCCGAAGGACGAGCCACAGCAGCGAGGCGGCCGTGATCACGTGCAAGACCGGCGTCCGCGGCTTGAAGTAGAGGCCAGGCTCGAAGTGCACGACGACGCTGTCGAACCGGTCGGCGATCGCGGCCGCCCGCCGGAAGGCCGCGCCGCCGATGAACCGCTCACGGAGCTCGCCGTCGCCGTCGGGTGGGGACAGGACGACCACCTCGTGACCCTCGGAGCGCAGCAGCCCGGCCTGCGTCGCGGCGTAGGCCCCGATGCCGCAGTGCCTCGGCGGGTACGAGCTCACGATCAGGACCCTCACGGCGTCTCCGGGGAACCTTCGCGCACGCCCGGCCTCACGGGACCGGCGCGTCGGCCGAGGCCCGCAGGACCTCCGCGGTGCGCCGCGCGGTCGTGTCCCACCCGTAGCGACCCGCGCGATCCGAACCCGCGGAGCCCAGCCGCGCGCGGAGCGCGTCGTCTTGCAGGAGCGACCCCATCCCGTCGGCGATCGCGTCGACGTCGGTGGGGTCGACCATCACGCCGGCACCGTCCACGAGCTCGGTGAGGGCGGCCACGTTCGAGGCAAGGACGGGGGTCCCACACGCCATGGCCTCCAGCGCCGGGAGCCCGAACCCCTCATACAGTGACGGGTACGCCAGGATGTCGGCCCCCCCCAACAGGGCCGCCTTCGTCCGGTCAGAGACGTAGCCGGTCACGACGATCCGCTCCCTCGCGTCCGGGGGGATCGGCGCGAGCAGGTCCGCGACCGGGTCGCGACGGTCAGGATCCCAAGGCGCGCCGCCGGCCAGCACGAGCGTGGGCCGGACCGAGGAGGGAAGCCGCCGGAAGGCTTCGAGCAGCCGCGGCAGGTTCTTGCGGCGATCAAGGCCCAGAACCAGCACGTAGGGCCCGTCGATCCCGAAGCGCCGACGGACGCCGTGCACGGCTTCGGGGTCCGAGGGGCGGAAGACGTCCGTGTCCACGCCGAGCGGGATCACCTCGATCCGCTCCGGGTCGACGGCATAGACCTCCTCGACGTCGCGGCGCGTCGCCTCGGATGGCACGATGACCCGGGTCGCGGTCGCGAGCGTCCGCTCGAGCCCCCGCAGCCACCACGGGACGGCGTGAGGCGCGGTGGTCGGCAGGAGCCGGAAACCCAGGTCGTGCACCGTGACGACCACGCGCGGAGCCCTCGTCGGCGGCGGCACGAAGTTCGGACCGAAGGCTACGTCGAAGCCGACCAGCCACTCCAGGCGTGGTAGGTCGAACCTCGAGACCATGCGGTTGAACACCCCGGCGGGGATCGGCGTGCCGCGCTCGGACAGGTTCGGCGCCTGCACTTCGGTGAAGAACCTGCGTCGGCGCAAGAACCCGCCCGCGTTCAGGTACCAGGCGATGTATCGGGTGGTGGGGTCCACGAGCGGGAGCCGACGGACGAGGTGCCACGTGTAGTACCCGACCCCAGTCTTCCCCGGCGCTATGGCTGCCCGAGCGTCGATCGCGACCCGCACGCAAAGCATCGTACCCGTGGCCCTTCGCTCGACGTCCCGGCGATCCGTGGCATCCGTGCGACGATCGATGGCCGCCTCGAGCCGGCCGAGCGCCCGATGGTAGGCTCCGCCTTCACATGAAGGAGCCCGATCCGCCGTCCGATCCGGCGATGGACGAAGGCGCGCCGCAGGCACTCAAGGACGACGCTCGAAGCGTCCTCGAGCGCGAGCTGTACTGGGCGGGCGACCCGAACACGCCCACCAGCCAGAGCACCAGGGAGCTGCGCATCGCGCTGCACGACTTCGCGGCGCGGATGCGGGCCGACGAGCGGTCCAGGGTGCCACGGCAGGAGCCGCTGCTCGGCTCGGCGTCCAGGTGGAAGCGGAACGTGAAGGTCTCCGTCTACTCGACCCTGCGGCCGGTCACCCACCGCTACGATCGGCTCCTGGCCGACCTCGCGACCATGAGTCGCATGCTCGCCGAGCGTCTCGCGGACGCCGAGGCCCAGATCGAGGTGCTGCGTCGCGAGGTCGAGGAGCTGCGTGGGTCGACGGGGCCCGCTCGATGAGGATCGCGGTCTGCCACCCGCAGACCCCGTTCGTCCGCGGCGGCGCCGAGACCCACGCGGAGCAACTGGTGCTGGCGCTCAGGCAGGCGGGTCACGAGGCCGAGCTCGTGCAGGTCGCCGGGAAGTGGTACCCCGGCGCCGAGCTGGTCCACCAGATGGCGGTGTGGCGGAGCATGGAGCTGTCGGAGTCCAACGGCCTGCCGATCGACGTGGTGATCCCACTGAAGTTCCCCGCGTACCTGATCAACCACGAGCGCAAGATCGTGTGGCTGATCCACCAGCACCGGACCGCGTACGAGCTCTGGGATCACCCGCGCTACGCGGACCTGGCCCGCCAGCAGGACGGCGTGGTCGTCCGCGACATGATCCACGTCGCGGACCGGGTGGCCCTCGGCGAGGCCAAGCGCGTCTTCGCGAACTCCAAGAACGTCCAGCGTCGTCTGTGGGACTCGCTGCGGATCCCGTCCGAGCCCCTCTACCACCGCTCGCCCCTCACCGAGGACCTCCTGACCCGGCAGGCGGGACCGCTCGGGGACGCGATCGTGTTCCCGAGCCGCTTCGAGAGCCTGAAGCGCCAGTCCCTCGTGATCGACGCGATGCGGCATGTCCGGACCGGCGTCCGCCTGGTGCTGGTGGGGCGCGGGCCGGACGAGGCCGCCCTGCGTCGGCAGATCGATGAGCATCGGCTCGCCGAGCGTGTGACGATCGAGGTGGGCCCCTCGGACGAGCGGCTGAAGGACCTGCTCCTTGGGGCGCTCGGCGTCTACTACGGGCCCTTCGACGAGGACTACGGGTACGTCACGCTGGAGGGGTTCGCGGCCCGGCGCCCCGTCGTCACGCTCGCCGACAGCGGAGGTCCGCTCGAGTTCGTGCAGGACGGGGAGACCGGGTTCGTGACGCCGCCCGATCCCCGGGCTATCGCGGAGGCCTTCGACCGTCTGTTCACCGACCGGGCGCTCGCGGCGCGGATGGGCGAGGCCGGCCGCGCGCGCGTCCAGCACGAGGTGCCGGACTGGCCGGAGGTGGTCGCACGGTTGCTCGCCTGATCGAGCGGCTCCAGACCCCGAAGCCTATCTCAGACCCCGGCGTCGCCAAGGTCGCCTGGGTCTCCCCCATGCCGCCCGCGAAGACCGGCATCGCGAGCTACGCGGCCACCGTGCTCGCGGGCCTGGAGCGCACCGGCTACCGCAGCCGACGCCGGATCGACGTGATCTGGCCCGTCCGCCCCAAGCACGACGTGACGATCGCCCGCTACGCGCTCGGCGTCTACCACGTCGGCAACAACCACGACTTCCACGGCGACATCTACCGGTTGGCGTCGCTGCACCCCAGCCTGGTCGTCCTGCACGACCTGGGGCTAGACGACCTGGTGAACGCCCTCGTGGCCTCCGGCGACGCTCTCGGGTACCGCGCCGGCCGTGAGGCGCTCCTGCGCTCGGAGGTCATGACCCTGCCCGAGGCGCGGGAGAACGAGCCGCTCGCGCGGCCGTGGTGCGCCGCGATCGCTCGGGCGGCGCGCGGCATCGTCGTCCACTCGGACTTCGCGAAGCGCTACCTGGAGGACTTCGGCTGCCGGACGCCCGTGTTCGTGGTCCCGCACCCGGTCGTCGAGCGCCCGGCGGCGATCCGGCGCTCGGCCGAGGTCGGCGGGCGGATCCGCGCGCGGCTGGGCCTCCGCGGCGACGACGTGCTGATCGTCGCGCCGGGGGACATGAACGCGGCCAAGCAGCTCGACGTCGTCGTGGAGGCCGTCGCCCGCCTGGACGCGAACGTCCACCTCGCGCTCGTCGGTCGCCGCATCCCGACGTGGGACCCGGGCCCGGTCGTCCGCGCGAGTGGGCTCGGCGCTCGGGCGACCGTGGCGGCCGATGTGACCGACGAGGAGTTCCTCGGCTGGCTGCACGCGGCCGACGTCGTCACGGACCTGCGGTTCCCGCACCGCGGCGAGGTCAGCGGCACGCTGATCCGCGCGATGCAGGTCGGCCGCCCGTGCGTCGTGAGCGGGGTGGGCACGTACCTGGACCTTCCGCCGGACGTGGTCGTGCGCGTCCCGCCGGGCCGGCCGGACGCGGCGGAGCTCGCGAGCACGTTCACCCGGCTCGCCGAGGACCGGGAGCTGCGCGAGCGGCTCGGCGCCCGTGCGCGCGAGCATCTGGAGACCACGGCGGGCGGTGACCGGACCGCCCGAGGCTACGAGCGGGCGATCGAGCAGACGCTCGCGCTCGGCGCCGACCCACGCCGGATGGCGCTCGCGCGATGGGCCCGGGCGCTGAACGAGATCGGGGTGTCCCCCGCCGGGCTCGACGAGGACTTCGGGCTGAGCTACGTGCGGGGCCTCTCCGAGCTAGCCCCCGGGCCTCACGAGCCCGCCCGATAGACTTCCTGGCCGCCATGACCGACGCCCGACGTCCCCGTTCCGTGCGTACGGTGGCCGGGCTGCTCGGGTTCGGGCTCCTGCTCGCGGCGTGCACCCCGAGCGAGGCGGCCAGCGACGGCGGGGCGTCCCCCTCGCCATCGGCGTTCCCGAGCCCGGAGGTCGTCACGACCGGGGCCCCCGAGGTCTTCGACGCGACGGAGCTCGAGACCGCGACGCCGATCAAGCACGTCGTGTTCCTGATCAAGGAGAACCGGACCTTCGACAACCTGTTCGGCACCTTCCCCGGGGTCAACGGCACGAGCACCGGCATGGCGTTCGGGGAGCCGAAGCCGCTGGTGCGCGGGACCGACGCCCGCCTGCCCGGGGACCTCCCTCACTGCTACACGTGCGCGCTCGACGCGTGGAACGACGGCGCGATGGACGGGTTCCTCGTCGGCACGTACGCGGAGTGGGCCTACACCCAGCTGCACCGCAACCAGGTGCCGAACTACTGGCACTGGGCCAAGCGCAACGTGCTGTTCGACAACTTCTTCGCCAGCGCCCACGGCCCGTCGTTCCCCAACCACCTGTACTCGATCGCGGCCACCTCGGGCGGCGCCCACGACAACCCCCGGCGGGACCTGCCCTCCACCAGGGGCTCGATCACCTTCGGCTGCGACGCGCCCGAGGGGCAGACCGTCGAGGTCTACGACAGCGAGGGCAACGTCAAGGAGGTCCGGCCCTGCTTCGACTTCCTGACCGAGGGCGACCTGCTGAACCGCGCCAAGATCCCGTGGGCCTACTACGCGGCGGCCGAGGACCAGCGCGGGTACATCTGGAGCGCCTACAGCGCGATCCGCCGCTACCGCGAGAACCCCGAGCGCTGGCAGCGGCACATGTTCCCGGTGGACGACGTCGTGGACGATATCAAGGCCGACCTGCTGCCGCCGGTCACTTGGATCACGCCGCGGTTCGAGCTCTCCGAGCACCCCGAGTTCAA
Organism: Actinomycetota bacterium; assembly: GCA_035286545.1. Lineage (GTDB taxonomy): Bacteria > Actinomycetota > UBA4738 > UBA4738 > HRBIN12 > DASSJM01. Next base: position 11,783 of record DATEDE010000175.1, read on the forward strand.
CTTCTGCCACGGCGAGAACTGGTCGACGCGGGTGATCAACGCGATCATGCGCTCGGAGATGTGGCCCACGACCGCCATCTTCCTCACGTGGGACGACTACGGGGGGTTCTACGACCACGTCCCGCCGCCCCAGGTCGACGGCTTCGGCTTCGGGATCCGCGTCCCGATGATCGTGATCAGCCCCTACGCGAGGGACGGAGAGGTGAGCGGCGAGCTCGGCGAGTTCTCGAGCGTCCTGCGGTTCATCGAGGACAACTGGGGCCTCACGCAGCTGACCGAGCGCGACCGCGACGCGACCCCGATGCTGTCGGCGTTCGACTTCGCGCAGGAGCCGCGGGCCCCCGACCCACTCGCGCTGCGCGAGGACTGCGTCGGTCCCGTCTACGGCGCCGCTGGCCAGTTCCCGGTCAACGCGACCCCGCCGGGTAAGAAGTCGCCTGGCTGAGCGCCATCGGCTCGTTGGACCGGCCCTCACGCCCTACCTCTCGGGAGCACGATCCGTTTCGAGTGGGACCGCCCGCTCCCGGTCACGCTCGTGAAGCAGGTCGTGCAGGCGCGGGCCCGGGAGAAGCCCGCCCGCTGACGTCGTTCGACCGGGCCGGGTGGAGCGGCCGCGATGCGACCATCGGTCCTGTCGGGCCCGCGCGAGGGCCTATTGGATCGAGGTATGCGAGCCGATGTCCCGCAACGCTGCCCGATGGAGATGCAGCTGCCGGCCCGTTACGTCGACCTGCTCGACCGGGCCCTCCCGGCCGTGCTGGTCACGGGCATGCCCGATGGGCGGCTCCAGTCGACGATCGTGTGGTGCGACCGGGACGGTAACCACGTCCTGCTCAACACGATGCGCGAGTTCCAGAAGGCCCGGAACCTGCGGAAGAGCCCTCGAGCCACCCTGTTCGTCCGGGACCCGGTCATATCTGATCGATGGCTCGAGGTTCGAGGTCGGGTCGAGATCGAGGAGCTCGGCGCGTCGGACCACCTGGACGAGCTCGCGCGGCTGTACGCGGGGACGGCTCCGTACTTCGGGGCGGTGGTCCCGGCCGAGCTCGCGGCCGTCGAGCATCCCCTCCGGATCCGGCTGCTCCCCGCGGCGGTGCGGACCGGGCCGTTCCGCTCGCCGGACGGACGTCGGACGAGCCGGCCGACGCCATGGGGATGGAACCGGCCCCGGGCCTGCGAGGACGAACCGGCGATCCCGCCCACGCACCGGGACCTGCTCGAACGACCGCTGAACGCCGTGATCTGCACGCGTCTGCCCGACGGGTTCGCCCAGGTCCAGCCCGTCTGGTTCGAGGTGGACGGCAACGACCTCCTGGTCAACACGACGCGGGAACGCCGGAAGGGTCGGAACCTCGAAGACGACCCTCGAGCGACGCTCCTGGTGATCGACCCGGACGACGACGGCCGGTGGATCGAGATCCGCGGCGACGTCGATCTGATCGCGTGTGGGGCCGAGGCGCAGCTCGACCGCCTGACGCGAAGGTACACGCGGCACGAACGGTTCTACGGGTGGGTCTACCCGGTCGAACGACGTGAGCTCGAGACGCGCGTGATCGTTCGGATCCACCCACGGCGGATCGTGTGCGACGCGGTCCACCGGTAGGCAGGCTGCCACGCCGTCGGGCGCTAATGCTCATCGCTCGGCCGACCGTTCGAACGACGCTCCGAGGGCAAGCTCGACAGCCTCGCCGTCCGTCATCGCCCGGCCTTGCTCCCACGCCTCGGCGAAGGCGGCTTCGTCGAGGTCGGTGTGGATGTCAGTGAGGGTCACGTCGTTCATCTCCACGACCCAGTAGCTCCAGCTGACGCCGATCTCCTCGCGGAGGACCTCCGCGCCGGACAGGATGTGGGCGGCCGTCTCCGCCCTTCCCGCCGCAGCCGCGGCGCGGGCGAAGCGGCAGAGGTTCACCGCGAGCTCATTGCGTTCGTCGAGGTCACGGTAGATACGAGTGCTCTCCCTCAGTATGGGGAGCGCCTCGGTGACCCTGCCGTCGTTGATCGCGTACTCCGCAAGCGCTCCGAGCGACGTCGCCTGCATGCGCTCGTTGCCCGCGACGCGCGCCCGGCGGACGACGTCCTCGTGCAACACCCGTGCGCGTTCGCGGTCTCCTTGGTCGTAGCACATCCACGCAAGAAGGCGAGTCGCCAGCAACGTGTAGTGCTCGTCGCCGAGCTCTCGGAACCGCTGGAGGCTCTCCTCGAAGAGCTGCTGCGCGGTCGCGAAATCGCGTTCCTCAGCGTGGACGTTGCCGAGCAGGAGGATGGAGTTGGCGGTGCCCCATCCATCCCCGAGCCTGAGGTGGATCGCCAACGCCTCCTCGGCGCACGACCTCGCGGCCGCCAGATCCCCGGTCTCGAGTGCCATGGCAGTCGCCCCGTTGAGCGCCTTGGCGCGGGCCGCCGTTCGATGCTCATCACCTCGGAGGGCGCTTTCGAGACGACGTCGACCCTCCTCCACGTAGCCCCTCTGGTACCAGAACCGCCACGCTGCTCCTGCCAGCCGCAGGGCGAGCTGTGTCTCGCCGGAGGCCTCGAGCCGGTCGAGCGCGCCCCGGAGGTTGTCGTGCTCGCGCTCCAGCCGGTCCAGCCATCCCTTGGGGCTCCCCCGTAGGTTCGGCTCCGCCTCCTCCGCGAGCGCCAGAAAGTGCTCCGCGTGACGGTCGCCCAACGTATCGCCCTTGCCCGAGTCCTCGAGCCGCTCGGCCGCGTACGCGCGGATCGTCTCCAGCATCCAGAACCGCTCCTGCGTGTGGCGCAGCAGGCTCTTGTCGACGAGGGACTGCAGCGTGTCCAGCTCAGCCTCTGAGACTTCTTCCGCCGACTCCAGCGTGCAGCCGCCGGCGAAGACCGACAGGCGAGCGAACAGCCGCTGCTCCTCGGGGGAGAGCAGCTCGTAGGACCACGCGATCGTGGCCCGCAGGGTCCGCTGGCGGGCCTCGGCGTCGCGTCCCCCCTTGAGCAGGTCGAGCCGCCCCGATAGCCGCTCGAGGATCTGGGCCGGCGAGAGCACGCTCGCCCTGGCGGCGGCGAGCTCGATCGCGAGTGGTAGCTTGTCCAGCCCCCGGCAGAGCTCATGGATGGGCTCGTCCGGCTCGGCTCCCGCACGGGCGCAGAACAGATCGACCGCCTCCGGCTCGGCGAGCGGTGACACCGGGTACTCGAGCTCTCCTCCTACCCGAAGGAGCTCCCTGCTCGTAACGAGGAGCCTCAGGTTCGGACAGGCCTCGACGAGGGAGACAAGCTCAGGAGCTGACTCGATCACCTGCTCGAGGTTGTCCAGCAGCAGCAGCATCTCGCGCTCGGAGATGTGCTCGGCCAGGCCGCCGGTGGCTCCGAGCGTCTGCCCGATCTCCTCGGTGACGAGCGCCGGGTCCCTGAGCGGCGCCAGGCCGACCCAGAACACCCCCGCTTTGAATCCCGGCACGAGCTCGGAGGCTGCCTCGATCGCCAGCCGGGTCTTGCCCGAGCCGCCCGGGCCGGTGAGCGTGAGCAGACGGGCGCCGTCTCGCAGCAGCGAGACGACCTCGGTGAGCTCGCGCTCCCTACCCACGAACGAGCTCGCCGGGTGAGGCAGGTTCGTGTTGGAGATCGTCTTCAGCGGCGGGAAGCGCTCCGGGCCGAGCTGGAAGATCGCCACCGGCCCCTCGAGGTCCTTCAGGCGGTGCTCTCCCAGATCGGTCACCTCGACCACGACCAGCTCGCGCGTCTGCTTGGAGAGGAGCACCTGGCCCCCGTGCCCGGCGGCCGCGATCCGAGCTCCTTCGTGCACGACCTCTCCGACGTAGCCCTCCTCGACCAGGTGTGGCGTGCCGGTGTGCAGTCCCATGCGCACGCGGATCGGACCTTGGGCTAGGGCTTCCTGCGCCTCGGTCGCCGCCTGTAGCGCACCGGGCGCGCTCGAGAAGGCGATGAAGAAGGCATCACCCTGGGTGTCTACCTCAACGCCGCCGTGGCGGGAGAAGGCCTCGCGTAGGACCCGCCTGTGCTCGGCGAGAGCCTCGGCGTACGCCTCCGCACCCAGCTCGTGCAGGAGCCTCGTCGAGCCCTCGATATCGGTGAACAGCAAGGTGACTGTTCCCAACGGGAGATCGCGCCCCACGGGGGTCATTGGGCCTCGGGCGCCGTCTCGGTCCCGAGCACCTCGTCGAGCACGGCGTCGAAGGGCGCTGCTCTGCCAGCGCGTTCGGCCTCCTCGACTTCGCCGGGCGCGAGGTGGGCGCGCGCACCACCGATGTACCGTTCCTGCAGCCTGCTCCACCAATGAGCGGGGTTACCGGGCCCGAAGCCGAGAGCCTCGCGCTGAGCGTACGCCGCAGCCGCCAGCCGGACCGCGCGGGTGTGGTCACCTCGCCCGGCTGCGGACATGGCGACGCCGAGCAACTCCGGCGGACACTGCCCGTGGATCCCCGAGCTGCGCGCATGCGCGAGGGCTCGGAGGTAGCGCCTCTCGGCCTCGGCGTAGTCACCACCGATAAGCGGGCAGTCGGCAAGGTAGTGGAGCCCGTCCCCCTGCGTGTCCAGGTTCCCGTATCGCTTCCCGAGCTCGTACAGCTCTTGGGCCATCGGCTCCACGCGCTCGATCTTGCCCGACGCGACGAGCAACTGACAGAGTCCGGCCAACGCCCCCGCCCCCTCGAGTTCCAGCGCGCCGACCTTCCGGCGGAGGGCCAAGCTCTGTTGGAAGGCAAGCCGCGCCGGCCGGTACTTTCCGGAGTAGAGGTGCGTCCCGCCGATCACTTCGAGCGTCAGCGCCTCCCCGAGAGCGTCGCCCTCCTCTCGCCACAGCCTGAGGGCCTCATCGAGGTGAGCCAGCGCCTCCGGCCCCGGGTCCTCGAGCTCGCCGAGGTGTGTGAGCGCGCGAGCTCGGATCCGGTCGTGCTGCTCGTATCCGGCGAGCGCTCGGGCGATCCGCTCGCGCGCCTCCCGCACGTGTCCTTGCAAGCGCCAGTAATAGGCGATGGCGCCGGCGAGCTGAGCCTCGACCTCCGGGCGGCTCATCCGGGCCCAGTCGAGCGCGCCGCGAATGTTGTCGTGCTCGACCTCCATGATCTGGAGCCACGTGGACGTCGAGACGAGCCGCTCCTCGTAGGCCTGCTCCGCCGCCACGAGGAAGTGGTCGAGATGCCGCCCGCGGATCGCCTCCTCCTCACCTTCCGGTAACCGCTCCAACCCGAACTCTCGGATCGTCTCCAGCATCCAGAACCGCTCCCGCGTGTGGCGCAGCAGGCTCTTGTCGACGAGGGACTGCAGCGTGTCCAGATCCGCCCAGGCGACCTCCTGGGCGGTCTCGAGCGTGCAGCCGCCGCGGAAGACCGAGAGGCGGGCGAAGAGGCGCTTCTCGTCCTCGTCGAGCAGGCCGTGGGACCACTCGATCGTCGCCCGGAGCGTCCGCTGGCGGGGGTCGGCGTCCCTTGCTCCTTTGAGGAGATCGAGTCGCCCGGAGAGCCGCTCGAGGATCTGGGCCGGCGAGAGCACGCTCGCCCGGGCGGCGGCGAGCTCGAGCGCGAGTGGCAGGTTGTCGAGCGCCCGGCAGAGCTCGTGGACGAACTGGTCCGGCGCCGTGCGCGCCCTGGCGCAGAACAGCTCGACCGCCTCGGGGTCGGCGAGTGGGGGCACCGGGTACTCGACCTCTCCTCTGACCCGAAGGAGCTCCCTGCTCGTGACGAGGAGCCTCAGGTTGGGACAGGCCTCGACGAGCGAGGCCAGCTCGGG
>DATEDE010000176.1:0-6587 GCA_035286545.1 Actinomycetota bacterium
GTGATCGTGACCGAGGGCGCGATCATCACGGTCCTGGTCCTGACCGGCCTGCGCGAGGCCGTGATGAACGCGATCCCGATGGACCTGAAGCGCGCGATCGGCATCGGCATCGGGATGTTCATCACGCTGATCGGGCTCATCAACGCCGGAGTGGTGACGAACCAGGGGGCCACACCGCTGTCGCTGGCGCCCGAGCTCACGAGGTGGACGATCGCCGTCTTCGTCGTGGGGTTGACGCTCAGCGCCGCGCTCGTGGCTCGCAAGGTCAAGGGCGCGCTGCTGATCGGGATCTTCGCCTCGACCCTGATGGCGATCATCGTCAACGAGATCAACGACGCGGTGATCTGGGGCAACGGGATCGCGCAGATACCGAGCAAGGTGGTCGACACGCCGGACTTCAGCCTGATCGGGGACTTCTCGTTCAACTTCGTCTCCGTGCTGGGCGTCGCCACGGCGGCCGCGCTGGTGCTCTCGGTGATGCTGTCGGACTTCTTCGACACGATGGGCACGGCGATCGGGCTGGGCGGCGAGGCCAAGATGCTCGACGACCAGGGGCGCCTGCCCGGCATCAAGCGGGTCCTGCTGGTCGACTCGCTCGCGGCGGTGGCCGGCGGGGTGAGCTCGTCCTCGTCCAACACCACATACATCGAGAGCGCCTCGGGCATCTCGGATGGTGGTCGGACGGGCCTGACGGCCGTGGTCGTCGGCGCGCTGTTCCTGGCGGCGATGTTCTTCTCGCCTATCGCGGGTGTGATCCCGCCCGAGGCCACGGCGCCGGCGCTCGTGCTGGTCGGCTACTTCATGATGACGCTCGCGAAGGACATCTCGTGGTCCGAGCCGGGGCTCGGGATCCCCGCGCTCCTGACGATCGTGATGATGCCGTTCACCTACAGCATCACCAACGGCGTGGGGGCCGGGTTCCTGTCCTACACGGTGATCGCGATCCTGCGCGGGAAGTGGAGGGAGGTCCACCCGCTCATGTATGCGGTGAGCGGGATCTTCGCCTGGTACTTCATCCACGGGGTGGTGTAGTCGCCTGCTCGACGTGCAGGTGTTGGGGAAGATCCAGCGGGGGCCGCGGCGACGCGGCCCCCGCCGGCATCGGGCCCGCCGCGACGGTGCCGAGCGCGAACCATCCCTCGTCCATCCCGAGCGCGGCCCGCGTCTCCTCCTGACAGAACAGCGTTGAGCTGATCCAGCAGGACGCGATCCCCTGAGCGTGAAGCGCCAGCAGCAGGTTCTGGATCGCCGCGCCGCCCGAAAGCAGGAACATCGTCCGCTCGGCGTCGGTGCGTTCCTCGTCGGGGTAGGGGTGTGCGCCGTCGAACCGGACCCAGGGCACGATGAGCACGGGCGCCGAACCCAGAACCGCGTCGCTGCGCGCCAGCCGGCGCTCGATCGTGGCCTCGAGGGTGTCGTCACCGATGAGGTCCGCGCGCCATGCCTGAGCGATCGCCCCGAGCAGGTTCCGCTTCGCCGTCGGTGACCACAGGGCCGTGAACGACCACGGCCGCGTGTGGTGCGGCGCGGGAGCGGCGCAGGCCGCAAGGACCGCCTCCTCCACCGCCTCGCGCGGAACCTCGCCCTCGCCGAAGGACCTGATCGTCCGTCGCGCCGACAGCGAGAGCAGCGGCGACTCGCGGAACAGGTCCTCATCGGGGGGTCTGACCAGCTCGGAGGCGGGCGCGGTGGGCCCGTCAGCCGAGATGCCTCGCAGCAACGCTGCCGGTACCCCCGCGTCCTTGGCCATGACGAGGCCGCTGGCCGCCGCCACCTCGTCGGCGAGGGCGACCACAGTGGCATCGAGCTCGCGGCCGTGGTGGTCCGTTCGGCCACGCAGGTCCACGAGCGCCGGGAACCCCGCACATCCGATCGCGACGTTCACCAGGCCTCGCCGCCACGCTCGCCCGAACGTGTCGGTGATCACGACTGCGAGCTCCACGCCGAGACGACGGACCAGCTCGCTGCGAAGATGCTCCGCGGAGGCGTCGGGATCCTCGGGAAGGAGGGTCAGGAAGCCCTCCGCCACGTTGGAGGCGTCGACGCCGGCGTTCGCGCACACGAGCCCGTGCCGGGTCTCCGCGATGACGAGGTCCCCGCGGCGCGCGACGGTGCGAACGGTCTCGCGCTCGACCCAAGCCGCACGGCCCTGGCCTTCCTCGGGAACGATGCGCCCCTCGGCCTTGGACACCACCTTCTGGGTCACCGCCAAGACGTCGCCGTCCTGGGGTGCGATCGGCCGCAGCGCCTCGGCGAGCACAGCCGCGAGGTCGTCACCCGGCGAGATCTCCGGGATGGCTTCGACGGGCCAGATCTCCACGCTCATCCGGAGGCGACGCTACCGCAGCAGGCCGAGCGCGAACCGCGCGAGATCCTCGGCCTTCTCGTCGTCGGTCATGATCGTGTCCGTCACACCGACGCGGAGGCCGGTCGCCTCGATCCGCGCCGCGAGCGAGCGGTCGGCCTCGTCGACCACCCATCCGCCCAGGAGTCCTCGGTAGCACTCGGCGGCGCCGGCGGCGGTGACCTCCACGCCGGCGACCGGCATCAGCTTGTCGGCCATACCGCTTAGCGGCGCGCCACCCACGATCCCGCTGATCCCCACCACGTCGGACGCACGCCTCTCCAGCGCCTCGCGCACGCCCGGCACCGCGAGGATCGGGCCGATCGAGGCCACCGGGTTCGACGGGCAGAGCACGACCAGGTCTGCCTCGGCTAGTGCCGGGAGGACCTCCGGAGCGGGCCGAGCTGCGCCGGCGCCCTCGTACCGGATCGACTTGACCTCGTCGCGGCCGCCACGGCGGACCCAGTACTCCTGGAAATGCAGGTCGAGATCGTCGCCGTCCACGACCACGGTGACCCTGGTAGTCACCGGGTCGTCGCTCATCGGCAGGAGCCGAGTGGCGATGCCGAACCGCGCAGCCACCCTGGCGGTCGCCTCCGTGAGACTTGCCCCCTCGCGCATGAGGTTCGAGCGGAACAGGTGCGTAGCCAGGTCCAGGTCCCCGAGGTTGAACCACGCCATCTCGGGGTCGAACCGGCGGAGCTCCTCGGTGGCGCGGAAGCTCTCGTCGCGTCGGCCCCATCCGCGCTCGCGGTCGAAGGCGTCGCCGAGCCAGTAGGTGACCGAGTCCAGGTCCGGAGAGACGTGCAGGCCGTGCATCGCGACGTCGTCCCCCGTGTTGACGATGACCGTGACGTCCTGCGGCGGGAGCACCCGCACCAGTCCGCGCAGGGACTTCCCCGCGCCGATCCCGCCGGCCAGCGCCGTCACCCGCATCGCGGCAGCGTAGTACGCTCGCCGCGCGATGGCCGACGGCACGAACGCCCACGGGCTGCGCAGGGCGCTCGCCCGCGCCGAGGCCGGCAAGGCCCTGTCGATCGACGAGGTCGCCTTCCTCCTACAGGCGCGAGGTCCCGAGCTCGAGCGACTCATGGCGCGCGCCGCGCACCTCCGCGAGCTCGGCCATGGCCGGCGCGTGACCTACTCGCGCAAGGTCTTCGTACCGCTCACGATGCTCTGTCGCGACCACTGCCACTACTGCACGTTCGCGAGGCCACCCGCGCGCCTGGAGTCCCCCTTCCTCACGCCCGAGGAGGTCGTGAGGATCGCAGAGGCGGGCGCGAAGCTCGGGTGCAAAGAGGCGCTGTTCACCCTGGGCGACAAGCCGGAGGACCGCTACCCCGTCGCGCGGGCGTGGCTCGCCGAGCGCGGGTACGGCTCCACCCTCGAGTACCTTCGCGCCGTCGCGATCCGGGTGATCGAGGAGACGGGGCTTCTGCCGCACCTGAACCCCGGCATCATGTCCTACGAGGAGATGGCGCGCCTGAAACACGTGGCGCCCTCGATGGGTCTCATGCTCGAGACCTCCTCCGACCGCCTGTCCGAGCGCGGCGGCCCGCACTTCGGCTCGCCGGACAAGGTCCCCGCGGTCCGGCTGCGAACCATCGAGGACGCCGGGCGTCTGGCGATCCCGTTCACCACGGGGATCCTCGTGGGCATCGGCGAGAACGAGCGCGAGCGAGCCGAGTCGCTCCTCGCGATCCTCGAGGTCCATCGTCGCTACCGACACGTCCAGGAGGTCATCGTCCAGAACTTCCGGGCCAAGTCCGGGACCGCCATGCACGCCGCGCCGGAGCCCGCAGACGAGGAGTTCCTCGCCGCCGTCGCGACGGCGCGTGTCGTCCTGGGGCCGCGGATGCACGTCCAGGCGCCGCCGAACCTTTCCGATCCGGCGCAGCAGCTCCGGTTGCTGGACGCCGGGATAGACGACTGGGGAGGTGTCTCGCCTCTCACTCCCGACCACGTGAACCCCGAGCGCCCGTGGCCCGCAACGGACGTCCTGGCCGACCGGACGGCCCAACGCGGCCTCGATCTCCGCGAGCGCCTGACGATCTACCCCGAGTTCGCCCTGCGGCCCGACCCGTACCTCGCCGGGAAGATGCGCGCGCCGGTCGAAGCCCTGATGGGGCCAGATGGCCTGGCGCTCCTCGGCGTCCGGCCCGAGCCGGTGGCCTGGCAGGACCCCGACGTGGCGTGGAAGCCGCGCGCCACCGAGCTGACGTTCGCCAAGGGGGCGCTCCTGCGCGAGGACGCCGATGTCGTCTACGGCGAGACCGACCTGCCCGAGCGCACACGCGCGTGGCAGTCAGAACGGGTGGAGCCCGTTCGCCTCGAGGCGGAGATCAGGTCCGCGCTCCGTAAGGCCCAACGTCACGAGCCGATCACCGATGACGACGCGCTCGCGCTGTTCCGCGCCGAGGGCGCTGCGCTGGAAGCGCTCTGCTCGGTCGCCGACGACCTGCGCCGCGAGGCCGTAGGCGACGACATCACCTATGTCGTGAACCGGAACATCAACTTCACGAACGTCTGCTACGTGGGATGCCGCTTCTGCGCGTTCGCGCAGCGCGAGGTGGACGCGGAGTCGTACACGCTCACGCTGGCCGAGGTGGCCGAACGCGTCAGCGAGGCCGCCGCCTGGGGTTGCACCGAGGTCTGCATGCAGGGTGGGATCCACCCGGACCTGCCCGGCACCTACTACTTCGACCTGCTCGACGCCGTGAAGGCGGCGGCGCCGGACATCCACATCCACGCGTTCAGCCCTATGGAGGTGATGAACGGCGCCACGAAGCTCGGTATCTCGTTCCGCGAGTTCCTGCAGGAGTGCCGGACCCACGGGCTCGGCACGATCCCGGGGACGGCAGCCGAGATCTTGGACGACGACGTGCGTTGGGTTCTGACGAAGGGCAAGCTGCCCGCCGACACATGGGAGGAGATCATCCGCACCGCGCACGACCTCGGCATCCGGAGCTCGTCCACGATCATGTACGGGCATGTCGACGCTCCCCCCCATTGGGTTTTCCACATCCGCCGGTTGGCGTCGATCCAACGCGATACGGGGGGTTTCACGGAGTTCGTGCCGCTGTCGTTCGTGCACCAGAACGCCCCGATCTACCTGGCGGGCAAGGCTCGACCGGGACCCGGTCTCGAGGACGACCGCCGGATGCATGCCGTGGCCCGGGTCCTCCTCGACGGAGTTATCCACAATCTCCAGGTGTCCTGGGTGAAGATGGGCGTGTCGGTGTGTCAGACCATCCTGAACGGCGGTGCCAACGATTTCGGCGGCACCTTGATGGAAGAAACCATCAGTCGCATGGCCGGTGCCGAGTGGGGGATCCGCATGGAGCCCACACAGTTCCGCGACGCCATCGTCGCTATCGGTCGCACACCTGTCGAACGCACGACCACCTACGAACGCTTGCAGCGCAAGGTGCACGGACCTGATGCCGACCCGCGTGAAGGGCGGATGATCGCCGCGTCGTAGCGCGGAACACGCGCCACGACGCCGAGTTCGTCAATCTCATAGACCGAACTGGTCCATCATGTTGACCATGCACTTTCTTCCCTTTATGTCTTGCAAGCTTCGCGCCACATGTATTGCATTGCTTCGGGGATGCATGTGGAGGTGTACCGGAACTCGAGATTCCCTCTTGTCAAGAGGGGATCGGATGTCTCAGAATCACACGCGTGTGATTCTGAGGGGAGTACAGGGTGCATCACTACATCCCGTGGCAAGAGCGGGCGCGGTGCCGGGAACACGATCCCGAGATCTTCTTCCCCGAGAAGGGAGGCTCATCGAGGGAGGCGAAACGGATCTGTACCGACTGCCCCGTTCGCATCGAATGCCTGAACTACGCCCTTCGTCGCGATGAGCGGTACGGGGTGTGGGGAGGTATGAGCGAACGAGAACGACGACGCTTGAAGCGCATGGCGTCATGATCACGATGGAAAGGGGGTGACCGATGTCTCCCGCGAAGAAGAGGTCGACCGCGAAGAGGAAGACGGCGGCACGTAAGCCAGCGGCGAAGAAGACGGCGGCGCGCAAGCCCGCCGCTCGGAGGAAGAGCGCTGCGCGGAAGCCGGCCGCGAAGAAGACGGCGGCGCGCAAGCCCGCCCGAAGGAAGACGGCTGCACGCAAGCCAGCGGCGAAGAAAACGGCGGCGCGCAAGCCCGCCCGAAGGAAGACGGCTGCACGCAAGCCGGCGGCGAAGAAAACGGCGGCGCGCAAGCCCGCCCGAAGGAAGAC
>DATEDE010000177.1:0-4584 GCA_035286545.1 Actinomycetota bacterium
AACGTAGACCGCGATCACCTCCGAGTCGTTGCCCGTCGCGAAGCGGTGCCCCTTCTGCTGGAGGCGCCGGCGGAGCTTGTGGTAGTTCGTGATCTGCCCGTTGTGGACCACCGAGACGTCGGGGAACGGCCGCGCCCAGAATGGGTGCGAGTGCGCGATGTCGACGATGCTCTCGGTCGCCATCCGGGTGTGCCCGATGCCGTGCGTCCCCCGGAAGGTGCCGAGCTCGTACCGCTGGTTGATGTCGCAGGCCATGCCCAGGTCCTTCACAATCTCCATGGAGCGCCCGATAGAGAAGACGCGGGCCCCGGGGACGGCCTCTTCGATCCGGTCCGCCAGCTTGCCTTCGGCGTCGTCGGCAACGACCATGCGGAGCGACCGCGCCGTCCGCACCGACTCCTTGACGGACGTCAGCTCCTCGGCGGCGGTCAAAGTCTCTTCCTCGGCACGCTCGAGGTCCGGTCGCTCGAGGTCGACGCGGACCACGAAGGCGTCCGAGAGCGCCGACCCGTACAGGGCCACGCCGGCGGAGTCCGGGCCGCGACGGAACAGCTGGTCGCACATATCGGTCAGGACCTGACCGACCGGCCCGGCCGCGCCCTCACCCTTGTAGAAGATCCCTACGATCCCGCACATCGCCCGGTCGGACTCCCACCCCCGTGGACTCCGCAACAGTACTCTGCCGCGTTCCCAAAACGCATCCGCACGGGCAGTGAGCAACGCCCCCAATCACGCCGTGGATATGGAGGATTCCTCTATGATAAGAGATCCGCCTCGCGCTCCGAGCCGCATCTGATCCGTTCGATCACGACATAGACGCGGATGACGAAACGCCTACGGCCGCCCCCCGACGTACATGTCGATCCACGCCTCGAACATCCGCCGCCCGTGGTCCCGGAGTTCGGGCTCGCGCTCGGCCACGTCCAGGATCAGCCCGGCGAGCGAACCGGGTCCCAGCACGCGGTCCAGGTACGCCCCATACGCCGGCACGCGGGCCCACTCCCTCACCATCGCGACGGAGACCTCTAGGTGGAACTGCACCCCGTACGCCCGCCCGAAACGGAACGCCTGGTTCGGATAAGCGGGCGAACCGGCCAATAGGACCGCGCCCTCGGGCAGGTCAAAGGTGTCGCCGTGCCACTGCAGGGTCGTGAACTCCGAAGGCAACGTGCCCAGCACCGGGTCGGCGCTCCCCTCGGGGGTAAGCCGGACGGGGAGCATCCCGACCTCGGGCTCGGGACCGGCGTAGACGCGCGCGCCGAGCGCGGAGGCGAGGAGCTGGACGCCCAGGCACGCGCCCCAGAACGGGACACCCTCGTGCCCCGCCCTGCGGATCAGCTGCTTCTCGTCCACGAGCCACGGGTGATCGCCCTCGTCGTTCACGCTCATCGGTCCGCCCATAGCGACGACGGCGTCGAACCCGTCGAGTTCGGGCAGCGGCTCGCCCTCATCGAGCTCGACGCGACGGATGGTCGCGCCGCGCTCGAGAAGGACGTCCTCGTACGCGCCGGGCGGCTCGCAGGCGATGTGTTGGAGGACGAGGACCCGCACGATGCTACGATACCGCTCGAACAAGGCCCGGTGTGTGCCCACGAGACATAGCTGAGCTGTCTCGGACCGACAGGACCACCGGCGCCCGGGTGCGTGACTCGGATTTGACGCGCCGATCCTTCCTGTCCTAGCGTGCGTCCTGATATGGCCGGGTTCCACACACCGGGGTCCTGCCCCCCAAGGGGGCCTTGAGCCAGGTGAGCGCCCGCAGGGACGGGTTGGAGGCCGGCCGGGCGCGACGGGTCCGGCAGTTGGCATCGCTCCGCCGGGTGGTCGACGAGTCCGCCTATCTCTATCGGATCATCGAGACGATCGGGTCGGGTCCGGACCTAGAAGCGATCTTGCAAGGCGTCGTCGGCCTGGTCACCGAAGCGACCGACTGCCACGCCTGCCTCGTCTGGTTCGTCCAGGACGAGCGGCTCGTGCTGCGTTCGGCGTCGCCTCCGTACGCGCACCTCGCGGGAACGGTCCATATGGGCGCGGACGAGGGCCTGGCCGGGTGGGTCGTGCGGACAAGACGCTCCGCAACGATCGAGGAGAACGCGCTAGCCGACCCGCGCGTCAAGTACTTCCCCGAGCTCGAGGAGGATCGGTTCCAGTCGCTCGTATCGGTCCCGATCTTCGGGCGAGCCGGAGATGTGATCGGCGTGATCGCGCTGCACGCCGAGGCGCCACACGAGTTCGAGCGCACGGACCTGGATTTCCTGGAGCACACCGCCTCGCTCATCGGAGGCGCGGTCGAGAACGCGCGCCTGTACGAGGACGCGACGGCACGCGTCGCTCTGCTCTCGAACCTTTCCCGCCTGTCGCAAGCGATCGCGTCGGCGGCGAATGAAGGCGAGGTCTTGCGCGTGGTGGTCGATGGGTTTCGAGACCTCCTGCACGCGCGCCGCGCCGAGATCCACCTGGTCGCGCCGGACGGACACCTGCGCGTGTGCGCCGCGCGACCCGAGCGTTCGCCGAGCGCGCCGCTGGACATCTCGACAACGTGGACGTTGGCTTTCGAAGCGCGGGCGACGGCCGAGGAGCGCGCCGATCTCGCCCGGATGCTCTGGCCCGATGACCCCGGCGGGTGGCCGGCATTCGCTCCGCTGGTGGCCGGTACCGAACGATTGGGGCTCCTTGCTGCCTTGATGCCGGAGCAGGTGCTGGACGCCGACACCGCTGTCGCGGCCGTCGCCGCTCACACGGCGGTCGCGATCAAACAGCACCAGGCGATCGAGCGCCTCACGGAGGAGAACCTCCTGAAGGACTTCTTCCGCTCGCTCTCGCGGGCCGACGCCCCCACCGAGGGAACCCTGGATCTCGCCGCCCGGTTGGGCTGCGACCTCGACGTGCCGCACCTGGTGCTCAGCGCGGTGCCCTGGCGCGGCGCCGCGAGCCGTCGCGCGACCGCACAGATCGGCGCGTCCCCCTCGTGGTCCGAGAGCGTTCGGCAGCTCGAGTCCCGGCTCGCCGCCCGCTTCCCAGGGGTCCTGGTCGACGGCCTCGAGCGGTCGCTCCGCGCGCTCGTCCCGGCGGATGACTGGACGGCCGACGAAGTGGCGGGACAGGTGCGGGGGATGGACTGGCGGGAGCCCGGCGAGGGCCTGTCGGTCGGCCTTTCCCACCCGTGTTCCGGCGTCGCGTCGTTCGCCCGGGGGTTCGAGGAGGCCGAGTCCGCGGCCGAGGTCGGGGGCCTACTCCGCGGCGCGCCGGGGGTGACGTCCTACGACGAGCTCGGCCCATACCGGTACGTGCTGCGGGCCGAGGACGACGCGCGAGATGCCGCGCAGCAGCGCCTCGAGCTCCTGGTGGATTACGACCGGCGACGTGGAACCCAGTTGCTCGACACCCTCGAGGAGTACCTCGACCACAGGGGCAACGTCGTGGGGACCTCCCGCGAGCTCTACATCCACCCGAACACGCTCCGACAGCGGCTCGACCGGATCGAGCGGTTGTCGGGGATCGATCTGGGGCGGGATGACTGGCTCTCGCTCGCCGTGGCGACCAAGGTCGTGAAGCTCCGCAGGATGCGGAGATCCGCCAGACCGGAAGGAGGCAAGGATGGCTGAGGCACCGCGATCCGTCGAGGAGGTCCGCGCGCTCGTCGACGAGATGGGGATCGAGTTCATCTTCGCCCAGTTCGTCGAGATGTACGGCAAGCCGAACGCGAAACTGGTCCCTGCGACCCACCTCGAAGACGTGTTCGCCGAGGGCGCCGGGTTCGCGGGCTTCGCGACGGGCGAGCTCGGCCAGGGACCGAACGATCCGGACATCGCCGCGATGCCCGACCCCACCAGCTTCACGCCGGTACCGTGGCAGCCCAACCTCGCACGGTTCGCGTGCGACGTGTACGTGGAGGGGGAACCCTGGCCTTACTGCCCGCGCACCATCCTGAAGCGGGTGATGGCCAAGGCTCGCGAGAAGGGCTACGTCTTCAAGATCGGCATGGAGCCCGAGTTCATGCTCCTCCGACGGGGCGACGACGGGTCGATGTCGGTCGCAGACCCGCTCGACACGCTCGAGCGTCCCTGCTACGACATGAAGGCGCTCTCGCGCCAGTACGACTTCATCACGACGGTCTCGAAGTATCAGTCGCAGCTCGGCTGGGACAACTACGCGAACGATCACGAGGACGCGAACGGGCAGTTCGAGACCAACTTCGTCTTCGACGATGCGCTGATGACCGCCGACCGGATCGTCTTCCTGAGGTACATGGTGCACATGCTCGCGCAGCAGCGCGGCATGCAGGCGACCTTCATGCCGAAGCCGTTCTCCAACCTGACCGGGAACGGGCTCCACATCCACATGAGCCTGTGGGACGCCGAGACCGACACGAACCTGTTCGAGGACGACGGCGACCCCAAGGGACTCGGCCTGTCCGCACTCGCCTACACCTTCCTCGGCGGTCTCCTCGAACACGCCAAGGCGTATATCGGGGTCACGGCCTCGACGGTGAACTCATACAAGCGCCTGATCGTCGGCGCGCCGACGTCGGGCGCCACGTGGGCGCCGGCGTTCGTCACGTACGGCCGGAACAACCGAAC
Organism: Actinomycetota bacterium; assembly: GCA_035286545.1. Taxonomy (GTDB): domain Bacteria; phylum Actinomycetota; class UBA4738; order UBA4738; family HRBIN12; genus DASSJM01. The sequence continues at coordinate 4,581 of DATEDE010000177.1, forward strand.
CCAG
>DATEDE010000178.1:0-4186 GCA_035286545.1 Actinomycetota bacterium
AGACGAGGGATAGCACTCTTCCCTGCGCCGTTTCCTGCGCCGGGAACACCATGAGGCCGTCAACGGTCCCACCCGCTGGCACGACGCCGAGCGAGGAGGTGATCGCACCGTTCAGGCGTTCGAACCCTTCGTCCGAGTCGACGAACAGCGCTGCCCCCGCCGGGTCGAGCAACAGGTCCTGGTCACCGGTGTTGGCGACGACCACGTTGAACTGCCACTTGGGCGGGAACATGAACAGCGAGTCCAGCCGGACCGTGACCGGATGCTCGGTGAGCTCCTCGTTGCGGAACAGCTCGATCCCGTCGGACATCGGCACACCGTTGCGGAGCAGGTCGAGGACCCTGTACGTGCCGAGCTCGGGACGGACCAGCGTGACCGGGCCATCGAGAACCCGGACCAGCTCGATCGGGTCGCCATCCGTCGGGTCGAACACGAACGTGACAGAGGCCGATAGCCCCACCTGCGCGCCGTTCGCGCGCCGAGCCTGGAGCGTGCCGATGAACTCCACGTCGCGGACGTCCGACGCGGCCTCGATGGTCCCGTCGAACTCTCGGTGCTGCACGTCGAGCCAGCGCACCCAAGAGGCCAGTTCCGGCCCGGCCACGTGCTGCGCCAGCGGCAAGGCGCCCTGCTGGGGTGAGGCCCTGTACGCCTCGATGAAGGACACGACTGCCTCGCGGGCCGCGCCGGCGTCGAGCGCCGGGCCGGGGGTTACCTGTGCCTCCGCGATCGGCGCGACCGGCCCCGCGAGCTCGGATGAGCACGCGGCGAGGCCGAGGAGCATCGGAACGATCAGGGCGTGGGTGCGCATGGACGCGCCGATGATACGCGGCGCCTCGGCCGAAGACGGGTCGTCCGTCCACGCGCCTATACTCGCGGCGGAGGAGCCGGCCGGGCGGCCGCGGGCGGCAACGCTCGAGGAACGTCCGGACTCCGCAGGGCAGGGTGCTGGGTAACACCCAGGCGGGGCGACCCGCGGAAAGCGCCACAGAGAGCAGACCGCCGCGCAAGCGGTAAGGGTGAAACGGTGAGGTAAGAGCTCACCAGCGGACCGGGTGACCGGTCCGGATCGGCAAGCCCCACCCGGAGCTAGGCCAAGCAGGGAGCGTTCGAGGGCGGCCCGTCCGAGCTCCCGGGTAGGCCGCACGAGGGCCTCGGCCCCGGTGCGCTCGAAGGAGCGCTCAGACAGATGGTCGCCACCGGCCTTCGGGCCGGGACAGGATCCGGCGTACAGGCCGACTCCTCCGCTCCGCCGTCCCACCGACCCGGGGCTGGACGGCACGTGTGTCGCCGTCGGGACCTCGGGTAGCTTCCCGGTGGGGAAGCGAGAGGGGGCGAACCATGGCGGATCCGATCGTGCACTTCGAAGTCGGCATCACGGACGGCGCACGCGCTCGGGACTTCTACGGGGAACTGTTCGGATGGCGCTTCCAGACCGAACCCGACGAGTCGAACACCCTCGTGGTCTTCGAGGAGGGAATCGGCGGGAACCTCATGCAGGTCCCCGAGGGCGCATCTCCATACGTGACGTTCTACGTGCTGGTCGACGATACGGACGCCTATCTGGAGCGGGTGGAGCGGCTGGGCGGCAAGACGATGGTGCCCAGCACGGCCATCCCTGGCGTCGGCGAGTTCGCGATGCTCGCAGATCCCGACGGGAACCTGATCGCGCTGTTCACGCCAGAGACGTCGGCGAGCTAGGACGCGGTGCGCCCGCGGCGGCCAGCGCACGCCGGAGCTGTTTGCCGGCGTGGTAGCTCGAGCGGACGAGCGGTCCCGCCTCAACGTGCGCGACCCCGAGCGACTCGCCGAGCGCCTTCCAGCCCTCGAACTCCTCGGGCGTAACCCAACGGTCGACGGGAAGGTGCTGTGGCGTCGGACGCAAGTACTGACCGATCGTGACGATCTGGCACCCGGCCTCGGCGAGGTCGCGCAGGGCCTCGGGCATCTCGTCGGGGCGCTCGCCCATGCCGAGGATCAGGTTCGACTTGGTGATCTGGCCCGGGCGCAGGCGCTCGGCCATCGTTAACACGTCCAGCGTGCGGTCGTAGCCGAAGGCGGGTCGGATGCGGGCGTGAAGGCGGCGCACCGTCTCCAGGTTGTGCGCGAACACGTCTGGCTCGGCCTCGAGCACCGTGGCGACGTCGTGCTCACCGCCCTTGAAGTCGGTGGGAAGGACCTCGATCCCGCAGTCGGGGACCGCCCCGCGGATCGCTCGGATCGTCGTGGCCCATATCCGGGCGCCACCGTCGGGCAGGTCGTCGCGCGCGACCCCGGTCACGACGACGAACCGTAGCCCCATCTCGCGCACGGCCTCGGCGATCCGCTGCGGCTCGTCCTCGTCCACAGCGTCGGGCCTGGCCGTCATCACGTCGCAGAACCCGCAACGTCGCGTGCATCGGTTCCCGAGGATCAGGAAGGTCGCCTCGCGCTCCTCCCAGCACTCGGAGATGTTGGGGCACATCGCCTCCTCGCACACGGTGTGGAGCGAGCGTCCCCGCATGATGCCCTCGAGCTCGCGGAAGTTGGGCCCGCGCTGCAGCCGGACCTTGAGCCAGGGCGGCTTGCGGCCGTCGGTGGCGGGGACACCGTTCGTGGAAACGATCGGAAGGTGCAGGCGTCGCTGATGGGGGTTGTGGTCCCGGACCGGCATCGCGGCCGAGTCTAGTCCGCTGAGGCGCGCTCGACGGCGGCCGCGGCGCGACCGTTCACGCTGCCGTCCGGCTTCCCGTTCGGCGCCCCGCCGGGAAGGTAGACCCGGAACGACGCGCCCCCGCCCTCGCGGTCCTGGACCCAGGCGCGACCGCCGTGCAGGTCGGCGAACATCGCCACGAGCGAGAGCCCGATGCCCGTGCCGGGGGAGTGGGCCGAAACGGTGGGCCCCTGACGGAAGGCCTCGAAGATCTCGCTCTGTAGGTCGGCCGGCACTCCGGGGCCGTCGTCCTCGACCGCGATCACCGCGCCGCCGTCCTGCTCGAACACGCGGACCCAGATCCCCACGTCGCCCTCGGTGTGCCGGACGGCGTTCATGACGAGGTTCTCGACGATCCGCTCGATCTTCGGCGGGTCGGCCGGGACCACCACGGACTCGGTCTGGAGCAGGATCGAACGCTCGCCGAACACATCCAACGATCCAACCGTGCGCTCGACCACAGCGCCGATGTCGGTCGGGCGGACCTTCGGCGTCACGATCCCACGCGAAAGCCGGTCGATGTCCAGCAGGTCCTTCAGGAGGCCGTCCAGCTTGCGGGCGTTGGCTGCCAGGCGGCCCATCAGGTCGGTCTGCTCATCGGCCGGGAGGCTCTGCTGCTCGAGCGTGAGCGCTAAGCCCAGGATCGAGGTCAGGGGGCTCCGGAGCTCGTGCGAGACCGCGGCCAGGAACGTGTTCTTCATCTCGTCGAGGGCGCGCAGGCGCTCGGCGGCCTCGCGTTCGCGCTGCTCGCTCTCGGCCAGGGCGTGCTCGGCCAGCTTGCGCTCGGTGATGTCGTAAAGCACGCCCTGCAGGAACAGCGGGTTGCCCTCATCGTCGTGCACGAACGAGGTCTCGTCGTGGATCCAGACCTCGCGGTCGTCCGGCGTGATGATCGGGTACTCGGCCTTCCACGAGAGGCCGTTCCCGATCGCGTCGACGTAGGAACGCCGGATCTCCTCTCTGTAGTCCTCGCGCATGCGGTCGAGCCACAGCTCTGGGTTCGACAGGTACTCCTCTGGGGTCCACCCGGTCAGCTGCTCGATCTGCGGGCTCACGTAGATCGACTGCATCGTCTCGTCGGCCCTGTCGACGTAGATCGCCGCCGGCACGTGTTCGACGATCGCGCGGTAGCGCTCCTCGGTCTCGCGCAGCTGCTCCTCCGCTTTGCGACGCTCGGTGACGTCGAACATCACGCCCTGAGAGAAGGCGATCAGCCCGTCCTCGTCGCGCACCACGGTCGCGTGGTCGCTGACCCACACCCAGCGGCCGTCCTTGGTGCGCATCCGGTACTCGACCTCGAAGGGCTCGCCCCCGTTGTTGTGCCGGTCGACGGCCGCGAGGATCGCGTCGCGGTCCTCCGGATGCAGGGCGTCGATCCACACGTCGGGGTCGCGGATCCACTCATCCTGCGAGTAGCCGAAGAGCGACTCGACCTGCGGGCTGACGTACAGCGTCGTTGACCGCTCGTCGATCAGGTCGATGTACGTCGCGGCC
>DATEDE010000179.1:0-3404 GCA_035286545.1 Actinomycetota bacterium
GGGGCCGCCTGCGCGACGGGCGCCGGCTGCGCGATGGCGGCGGGCTGAGCGACCGGAGCGGGTTGAGCAACCGGAGCCGGGGCAGGTTCAGGCTTCGGCTCGGGACGGGCCTGGGGGACGGGCGCCATCATCGTGGCCTGCGCGAGAGCCGGCTTGGGCTCCTCGACCTTGGGCGCCTCCTTCGGCTCGGCCTTGACCGCTGCCGCCTTCGGGGGTGGGCCGTCCGCACCCGCGGGGAACTCGTCGACGAGCCACGAGTGGCACCAGCGGCACTTGATGGCGGCGTCCTTGATCTCCTCTGCGCAGTACGGACAGGTCTTCATGACTCGGCTCCTTCGGGTCGATGCGCGCACAGCCTACCCCCGACGACACCCGGACGGGAAGTCGGGTTCAGGCGCCCCGGACGATCTCGCCGCCCTTCATGACGAGGGTCACGTCGTTCAGCAGGTCCATGTCGGACAGGGGGTCGCCCTCGACGGCGACGAGGTCCGCGAAACGGCCCGACCGCAAGGATCCGACGCGGTCCTCCCAACCCATGAGCTCGGCGGCGACGATCGTCCCGGCCTGGATCGCCTGCATCGGTGTCATGCCGTGCTCGACCATCGTGGCGAACTGCCGGGTGCCCATCCCGTGCGGGTAGACGCCGCTGTCGGTCCCGAACGCAAGCTTCACCCCCGCCTTGACGGCCTTCGTGAAGACCTCGCGCTGGGTGAGCGTCGTGTCCTGCATCTTCTTCATCACCGTCGGCAACCAGCCGTCCGTGCGACCCTGCTCCAGCGCCCAGCCCCCGAGCCAGATGTCAGCCACGAGATAAGTCTCATGCTCCGCCATCAGCTCGATCGCCTCGTCGTCGGCGATCGAGCCGTGCTCGATCGAGCGGACCCCGGCGCGCACCGCACGCTTGATGCCCTCGGCGCCGTGCGCGTGCGCGGCGACGTGCGTCTCGTACAGCGCGGCCTCCTCGACGGCCGCGCGGATCTCGGCCTCGCTGAACTCGGGCGCGGAGGGGGTGGTGCCCTCGGTCAGCACGGCGCCGGTCGCTATGACCTTGATGAAGTCGGCGCCGCCGTGCAGGATCCGGCGCACCGCGTCGCGGACCTCATCCACGTTCCTCGAGACGCCGAACCGAAGCTCGCGCGGGACCGCCTCGTCCACGTCGATCGCGAGGCCCGTCACGTCGCCACCGCCGCCCGGGCAGGTGATGTAGGCGCCTGCACACATCATCCTGGGACCGACCACCCAGCCTGCGTCGATCCCGGCGCGGAGGGCGACGTCGGTCAGCGCTCGGAACGACCCGACGTCGCGAACGGTGGTGAAGCCCGCCTCGAGCGTCATCCGCGCGTTCCGGACGCCGAACATGACCTCCTGCGCCGCAGAGCTCTGCACGAGCCCCGCGTACCCATGTCCCGTGTCTACGTCACCTATCAGGTGCGCGTGGCAATCGATAAGCCCGGGGAGCACGGTGTGCTCGGACAGGTCGAGATCGACCGGCGCGCCGTCATCGGCCTCGACCGATGCGATCCGGTCCTTCTCGAGAACGAGGATCCGTGAGGTGAGGACCTCTCCCGCGACGACGTCGACCAGCTTGCCGGCGCGGATCCGAGTGGGCGTGTGCGCGGTCACGGCGAGCCAGCATAGCCTTGGCATCGGAGGTCCGCGAAGTCGATAGGAGGGAACCGAATGCGTTACCGGGACCTTGGGCTCACCCTAGGGCAGCTCGCGACCGGCCCCCTGAACGCGATCACCGACGTGGCGGGCGTGCGCGTCGGCCACGTCACGCTCATCGAGGGCGAGGGCCCGCTCGTGGTGGGCGCCGGCCCCGTGCGAACGGGCGTCACCGTGATCGTCCCGCACGAAGGGATCGCCACGGCGCCGGTGTTCGCCGGGTGCCACCGCCTGAACGGCAACGGAGAGCTCACGGGCCTGGAGTGGGTCCGCGAGTCCGGGACCCTCACGACGCCGGTGGCGATCACGAACACCCACTCGGTCGGTGTCGTCCGCGACGCGCTCGTGGCCGCCGACGTCGGAACCAAGAACCTCGCCGTCTACTGGAGCCTGCCCGTGGTGGGCGAGACCTGGGACGGTCGCCTGAACGACATCAACGGGTTCCACGTGCGTGCCTTCCACGTCCACGAAGCGCTCGCAGGGGCGTCCGGCGGACCGGTGGCCGAGGGCGGCGTCGGAGGCGGCACCGGCATGGTCTGTCACGAGTTCAAGGGCGGGATCGGCACGGCCTCGCGCCTCGTCGAGGGCGGGTGGACCGTCGGGGCGCTCGTCCAGGCCAACTACGGTGTGCGCGAACGCCTCACGGTGAACGGCGTCCCCGTTGGGCTCGAGATAGGCCGCGACGTCGTGCCCTCCCCCGCCGACCCGCAGCCCGTCGACGACGTGGGATCGATCATCGTCGTGCTCGCCACCGATGCGCCCCTGCTCCCCCACCAATGCGAGCGCCTGGCGCAGCGCGCGGGCCTCGGCATCGCCAGGGCGGGAGGCTCGGGCGCCCATTCGAGCGGCGACCTGTTCCTTTGCTTCTCGACCGCGAACGCCGGACGGCTCCGCTCGTACAAGGACGACCTGCCCGAGGTCCCCGTCGAGGTCACGATGCTGCCGGACACCGCGATCTCACCGCTGTTCTGGGGAGCGATCGAGGCGACCGAGGAGGCGATCTTGAACGCCCTCGTCGCCGCCCAGACGATGACCGGCCGCGACGGCATCACGGCCTACGCGCTGCCTCACGACCGGCTGCTCGAGACGATGACGCGCTACGGCCGCGGCCCGGCGTAGGGCTACCCGGAGAGTCGGAACGTCATGTCCGCGCTCACGTCTGCCACGTCCATCTGCGCCTTCTGGAGGCGGCCGCTGTAGTCCCAGTTCATCGCCTGCCACCGCGTGAACTGGTCCAGCACCCATATCCCGGACTGGCGCGCGCCGTTGCCGCTGAGGCCGTTGCCACCGAAAGGCAGGTGCGCCTCGGCCCCGCTCGTCGAGTTGTTCACGCTGACCATCCCTGCCGAGATCCGCTCGCGGAACCGGAACACTGCCTTCGGGTCGTTGGTGTAGATCGACGAGGACAGGCCGTAGCCGTGGCCGTTCGCGAGCGCCATCGCCTCGTCGAAGCTCTCGAACGTCGCCACGCCGACGATGGGGCCGAACGTCTCCTGCTTGTACAGGTCGTCGTCCGTCGTGACGCCGTCGACGATCGTGGGGTGCACGAACAGCCCGGCCTCGGGGTCGCCGACGAAGCCCTCGCGCGGGTTCTCCTTCGTGATCCGCCCGGTCCCGCTCGAGCCGTGCAGCGTGTGGTGCGGCTGCACCCAGTCGAGCCAGCCCAGGAAGCGCTCGCAGAAGCGCGAGGAGATCATCGGGCCGTACAGGACGTCCTGGAACGGATCCCCGATCGCCGC
>DATEDE010000180.1:0-8353 GCA_035286545.1 Actinomycetota bacterium
CCCTCCGGTCATCGAACGTCCGCGACGTCGCCTGGTTCGGGCTGACGAGCGCGATCGTCGTCGCGATCGCCGCGGTCGCGCTCCGGGCCATGGAGATCCCGCGCCTGCTCGGCCCAGCCCTCCTCGTCCTCGTCTTCTTCCTGTGGGACGCCGTCCACGGCACGCCGCCGTCGAAGCTCCGCGATCCGCGCCGCGTCTGGGAGATCGTCCTCTTGGTGATCCTGGGCCTGCTCGTTGTGGCCTGGAGCGCGCGACTCCGAGCGTGAGCGCGGGCCACCCGCTCGCCGCCGGCGTCTCCGGCGCTCCGGCGGGCCCGCCATTTGACGGACCGCGGCACCGGTGCCAGATTCCATTGCCCCCTGACCTCGAAAGGACCCATCCCACGTGACCTTCTCCGACAACGACACCGCCGCGAGCCCGATCGCGGCGACGCGGCTGAAGCGACAACTCGCCGAGCAGGCGATCGCGCTCGCCACGAACGGCCACTGGCTCGACGCCGCGGAGACGAACCGGCGCCTCCTCGAGCTGGGGCCCGACGTCGAGGCCGAGAACCGCCTCGCCAAGGCTCTCTGGGAGCAGGGCGAGCTCGGAGCCGCCCGCGAGCACTACCAGGCCGCCCTCGCGCTCGATCCCACGAACCGCATCGCGGAGCGCAACATCGACCGGCTCAAGACGCTCCTCGTCGCCGCCGGCGAGAAGACCGTGCCGGCGATCGAGGGCAGCAAGGCCGCCGTCCGGATCTTCGTCGAGGAGACCGGCAAGACCGGCTTCGCCTTCCTGATGGATCTGCCGGATCCGCGCAAGCTGGCCCAGGTCAACCCGGGCGACGCGGTCGAGCTGATCCCCGAGGGCAACCGCCTCGTCGCCACGAGCAATGGGATGCGTATCGGCGTCGTCGAGCCGCGCGTCGCGGCGAGGCTGCTGAAGCTCATCGCCGACGGCAACAAGTACTCGGCCGGCGTCACCTCGCTCGGGGCGGTCGACGTCCGGATCATCATCCGCGAGATCTACCAGGACCCCCGCAACTACGGCAAGGTCAGCTTCCCGACCGCGGCCAAGTCGACCGACCTCCGGCCCTACACGAAGGGCACCCTCGTCCGCGAGGACGAGGAGCTCGAGGAGGACCTCGAGGACGACGTCGAGGACGAGGAGATCGAGGACCTCGATCGCGTCCTCCCGCCGGAGGACACGACGGACGAGGCGTTCGTCGAGGAGACCGACGACCTCGACGAGAACTAGCTCGGGCCTAAACGCCGGCGGCGGTTCTCGCGCTCCGGGCGTCGGCCGCCCGCCGGCGTCGTCTGCCACAATCGAGCCATGGTCGGACGCGCCATCCTGTCCCGTGCCGAACCCGGGTTCACCCTTCCGGCGTTCGACCGGCTGGCTCCGCCGCCGCCGCCCGAGCTCGTCGCGGCACGGATCGAGGCCGGGTCCGGGCCGGGCGACATCGTGGCCGACCTGCACGGCCGGGGCGGCTGGATCGCCCGGGCGGCGATCGATCGGCAACGCCGCGCCTGCACCCTGGAGAGCAACCCGCTGACCCGGCTCCTCGCCGAGGTCGTCCTCCGCCCGCCCGATCTCCGGCACCTCGACGCCGCCTTCTCGACGCTGTCCGCCTCCCCGCGCGGCGAATCGAGCCTCAAGCTGTCGATCGGCGCCATGTTCGGGACCCGCTGCACGACCTGCGGCCGGGCCCTCGTCGCCGACGAGTTCCAGTGGGCCGGCGGTGGCGAGTCGATCGAGGCGGCGCGCCCGGTCCGGAAGCAGTACCGCTGCACGATCTGCCGCGACCAGCAGGGCGGCCTCGAGCAGCGCCATGCCGCCCCGGACGAGGCAGACGTGGTCCGGTCGACTGCGGACGTCGGGGCGGATGCCGTCCGGGGGCGGCTCCGGGAGCGGTTCCCGACACCGGACGGCCGGAGCGAGCTCGTGGACGCGATCCTCGGCCTCCACACGGACCGCCAGCTCGTGGGGCTCTGGGCCATCCTCGAGCGGATCGAGGGCGAGCTGCGGGCGGCGCCGGTTGAGTCCGCGCTCCGCCTCGCCTTCCTGCACTCGATCCTGCCAGCCAGCCGCCTGGGCGCCGGGCAGGGCCGGGTGCCGGGGATCCGGATCGCCGGCGGGACGGTCCGCTCCCCGATCCCGGATCCGTTCCGCGAGCGCAATCCCTGGCTGGCCTTCGAGGAGGCGTTCCGGGTTGTTCGGGGGTTCGTCCAGCGCCTCGAGAGCGGGGCCCTGGGGCCGCTCGAGGCGCGAATCGCGGTCGATCTGCGCGGCCTCGCCGAGGGCGCCGGCACGGCCGTCATCCGGGTCGCGACCGCGGGCGCGCTGGAGGGCCTGGCGGCCGAGGCCCGCGACCCGCTGCGCGAGCCGGGGCGGGAGGCCCCGCGACCGCGGATTCGCCTCGTCCTCGGCCAGCCCCCGCTCCGCTTCAGCCAGGAGCGACTCGCGGCGGCCTACCACGGGACGTGCTGGGCCCTCGGCCGGGAGGCCGCCTCGCTCCTCCCGCTGGAGCCGCTCGTCGGTTCCGCGATCCGCGCCCCGTGGTCGTGGCAGGCGGCGGCCCTGCGCCGATCGCTGGCGGCGGTCGCACCGCTCATGGCCCGCGACGGCCGGGCTGTCCTGCTCCTCGAGGCCGGCGGGCCGGAAGCGCTCGTCGCCGCCGTGCTGGGCGGGATCGGGGCGGGGTACCGGCTGGCCGAGGCCCGCCTGGCCGAGGCGGACGAGGACGTCGGCGGGGTCGTCGAGCTCATCCAGCCCGGAGCGAGCGTGCCCCCGGGTCCGCGGACGAGGGCCAACCGCCGGCTGGATCCCGTCCCCGGCGGGAGCGGCGACCCGGACCTGGTCCCGGGCCCCGGCCTCTTCGCGCCGCCCGAGCGACCCGAGGCGCGGCCGTTCTCGCGCGCCGAAGCCGAGCGGTCCATCACCGAGACCGCCGTCGAGGTCCTCCGCGAGCGCGGCGAACCGGCCCGGTACGAGCGGCTCCTCGGCGAGATCCTCGTCGGGCTCGACCGGGCGGGCCACCTCCGCCGGCTCGTGGCCCTGGCCGACGCCGCGGCCGTCGACGAGACCGACGGTGACGGGCCGCCCACCGTCGACGACGTGGGGGGCAGCGCCGACCGCCGGCCGGACCGGAGTGAGGGACCCGAACGCCGGCCATCCACCCTGCACGGTGCCGCCGTCGACGCCGGTCGGGGCTCGAGCCCACCGGTCGGCACCCGATCCGCCTCGCGGACCGAGCCCGCGGATCGCGATCCCGTCGAGCGGGTCCTGGCGCTGGTCCGCGACGAGCTCGGCCGACCGACCCAGCACCGCCTCACCGAGATCGAGCCCGGCCGCTGGTGGCTCGGCGAGCGACAGGACCGGGAGGCCGCCGCGGTGCCCCTGGCGGACCGCGTGGAGTGGGCCGTCTACAGCCTCCTCTCGACCGCCGGTCCGCTCGCCGAGCGGGCCTTCTTCGAGCGCGTCGCTGCGCTCTTCTCCGGCCACGACCTGCCTGACGAGGCGCTCGTCCGGGCCTGCCTCGCGAGCTACCGCAGCCCGGCGTCGACCGCCGAGCGCCTCGTGACCGGCGAGGACGTCAGGCGCCGGACGGCCGATCACGCCGAGCTGCTGGCCCTCCTCGCCAACGGTGGGCATCAGCTCGGGATGTCGGTCTGGCTCGGGCGGCGGGAGCAGAGCCGCCGGATCGGCGATCGGACGCTCGGCGACTTCCTCGACGACCGCGAGCGGACGGCCTGGCTGGCCTCGGTGACGCGGGCGCCCGCCGAGGACATCGAGGCCGTCGACTGCATCTGGTACGTCCGCGGCCGGACCGGCTTCCTGTTCGAGGTCGAGTGGACAGCGATGCTCGGCGACGTCCTCCTCCGCCGGCACGCCCGGATCCCGCCCGACGAGCACCTCGTCCGGATCCTGGCGATCGCGCCCGAGCGCGCCGACCTGGTCCGCCACAAGCTCGACGCGTCACCGCTCCTGCGAGCCGCCATGGCGGAGGGCAACTGGCACGTCATCCTGTGGCCGTACCTCCGCGCCTGGCTCGAGCGCGAGCCCCTGGAGCTCGACGGCCTGGAGCCGTACCTCGGCCTCGAGCCGGCCGTGGAGCGCCGCGGCGAGCAGCTCGGGCTGTTCGATCGGCCCGACGCGCTACGCTAGCGGCAATGACCCGTCGCCGCGTCCGCGAGGACCGCGGCTCAAGAACCCCGGAGGCACCCGTGACCGCATCGAGCTCCGCCGTCGACCAGCTGGCCGAGGACTTCTGGGGCCGGTTCCTGGAGCTCTCGCCCCTCAGCGCCACGCTCATCGGCGACCATCGGTTCGACGACCGGATGCCGGATCCCGGGCCCGTCGGCCGGGCCAGGGCGCGGGAGCTCGCGACGTGGGTGCGCGACGCGGCCCTGGCCATACCCGACACCGGCCTGTCGGTCGAGGAACGGATCACCCGGGACATGCTCCGGGTCGTCGGCGAGGTCTTCATCGAGGACGACGAGCAGCGGTTCGACACCCTCCAGGTCGTCGACCAGATGGCCGGCCCGCAGACGATCCTGCCGCAGCTGACCCAGTTCCAGCCGGCCGACGATCCGGAGCGCTTCGAAGCCTTCACGGCCCGCCTGCGCGCCTACCCGGCGTTCATGGCCGCCAACCGCGAGCTCATCCGCGAGGCGCTCGCGAGCGGCCTGACGGCGCCCCGGATCGTCGCCGAGCGGACGATCGCCCAGCTCGAGCGGATGCTCGCGATCCCGATCGACGAGGCGGTCGTGCCGGCGATGGTCCAGGTGGCCTCGGACGCCGATCGCGAGGTCGTTCGCCAGATCGTCCGCGACGAGGTCTACCCGGCCGACGCGGCCTTCCTCGAGGTCCTCAAGGGCGACTACCTGGCGGCCACCCGGACCGAGCCGGGGATCTGGTCGGCCCCCAACGGCGAGGCGATCTACCGCGCCCAGATCAAGCACTGGACGACGCTCGACCTCGACCCGGCCGAGGTCCACGAGATCGGCCTGGCCGAGCTCGCCTCGATCGATGCCGAGCGCCGGACGATCGCCCGGGCCGCGGGCTTCGGCGACGACACCACGGCCTACCGGCAGGCGCTGAGCGTCGCCCCGGACAACATCCCGGCCTCGCGCCAGGCCCTCATCGACCGGGCGATGGACGACATCGAACGGGCGAATGCAGCCGCCGCCGGGGCGTTCGGACGGACCCCGAAGTCCGCTTGCCGGGTCCTGCCGGTCGAGGAGTACAAGGAGAAGGACGCACCGCCGGCCTACTACTTCCCGCCGACCCCCGACGGCAGCCGGCCGGGGACCTTCTACGTGAACGCGTACGACCTCGAGAGCCGGCTCTACTCCCACCTCGCCTCGACGACCTATCACGAGGCCACCCCCGGCCATCACTTCCAGATCGCCCTCGAGGTCGAGAACACGACCCTCAACCGCTTCCGCCGCTTCGGCGGGCGGCTCGTGGGCGGGGCCTACGCCGAGGGCTGGGGCCTCTATTCCGAGCGACTCGCCGACGAGCTCGGGCTCTACCGCAACGAGGCCGAGCGCTTCGGGATGCTCGATGGGCAGGCGTGGCGTGCCGGCCGCCTGGTCGTGGACACCGGGATGCACGCCCTTCGCTGGTCGCGCCAGCAGTCGATCGATTACCTCCTCGAGGCGGTCGGCCTGTCGGTCACCGACGCCACGATCGAGACCGATCGCTACATCTGCTGGCCCGCCCAGGCCCTCACGTACAAGACGGGCCAGCGCGAGATCGAGCGGCTCCGGCGCGAGCTGTCCGCCCGTGACGGGGCGGCCTTCGACCTCCGCTCGTTCCACGACGAGCTCCTCGCCCACGGGTCCATGCCGCTCGCGACCCTCGCCCGAGAGCTGCCCAACTGGGTGACCGCCCGGGCCTGAATTCGCCCGCCGCCCGCCAGACGCGCATCGGGCACGTCCGGGGGGCTCGGAGCGCGGATTTCGCACGCCCTGCGACATCGGGTGACGAATCTCGCGTTGCGCGTTCACGGCACCTGTGGCACGATTGACGCCCGCGTTCCACCTAACGCAACAGGCCGTCGCGCACCCCGGGTCCGCTGCGTTCGCTGTATCCCCGTGAGACGGAGGCATCATGGCCAGCTCCGCCGACCGCCCGCAACTCGCTCGCACCCACCAGCTGGAGCTCTACCGGCGCGCCTCCGCGACGCTCCCGGGAGGGACGAACTCGAACTTCCGGGCCTGGGGCGATGACACGATCTATATCGATCGCGGCCAGGGCGGCCGGGTCTGGGACATGGACGGCAACGAGTACGTCGACCTGCGGATGGGCTACGGGCCGGTCATCCTCGGCCACGGCGACGTCCGCGTGGACGACCACGTCAACGAGCGCATGCGGCAGGGCGTCAGCTTCTCGCTCACGACCGAGGACGAGGTCCGCGCGATCGAGCTCCTGTGCGAGCTGACGGGCTGGGTCGAGATGGCCCGCATGACGGTCTCCGGGACCGAGGCGACGATGCACCTGATGCGCCCCGCCCGGGCGTACACCGGCCGCAACAAGATCGTGAAGTTCGAGGGCCAGTACCACGGCGTCCACGACTACGCCCTCATCAGCGTCACGCCCGACGTCATGGACGAGCTGGGCGACCGCGACAACCCGGTCGGTCTCGTCTGGGGCCGCGGCATCCCCCAGGCCATCGCCGAGACGATCATCCCGGCGCCCTTCAGCGACCTCGACTTCCTGCGTCGCCTCTTCGAGCGACAGGGCGAGCAGATCGCAGCGGTCATCGTCGAGCCCGTGCTGGGCAATGCCCAGGCCATCCAGCCGCGGCCCGGCTTCCATCAGGGCCTGCGCGCGCTGACGCGCGAATTCGGCATCCTCCTCCACTACGACGAGGTGAAGACCGGCTTCCGCCTCGCGAAGGGCGGCGCCGCCGAGTACTTCGGCGTCACCCCGGACATCGCCAGCTACGCCAAGGCCATGGGCAACGGCTACCCCGCAGCGGCCTTCGGCGGCACGCGCGAGGTCATGAGCATGCTGCCCGAGAAGATGAGCCACGGTGGCACGTACGCCGGCAACCGGGTCGCCGCCGCCGCGGCCTGCAAGACGCTCGAGATCCTGCGTGACACGGACGCCCTCGATACGATCCGCCGTACCGGCGAACGCGTCCAGGCCGGGCTCAGCCAGGTCATCGAGAGCCGCGGCCTGCCCTACGTCTTCACCGGCCACCCCTCCATGTTCGGGATCATGTTCACCGAGCAGGTGCCCCACGAGTACCGCGACTGGGCGAAGAGCGACCACGACCTGTACGACGCGGTGGCCGTGGGCATGCAGGCCCGGGGCGCCATGCCGGAGCCCGATTCGCGCGAGCCGTGGTTCATCTGCGAGGCGCACGCCGAGGGCGACCAGGTGGATCGCATCGTGTCGATCTTCGCCGACGCCCTCGACGCGGCCCTGGAGGCCCGGGCGCACCTGCAGCCCAGGGGCGTCCAGACCGGCACCGCGGGCTGATCCCGAGGCTCGCCGTCCGGGCCAGCCCTCCGCTACGCTAGGCGGGATGGACGTCGTCGCCGCCTACCAGGAGCTGTCGCCGCCGCTGCGCGATCTCCTCGCCCTCGGCTTGCAGCTGCTCCTGATCGCGGCCGCGACGATCGTCGCCCTGCGCCTCTCGCGCATCGGCGTGGCCGCCATCATCTCCGCACTCCTCGATCGCGAGGTCGTCGAGGGCACGGCCCAGGAGCTGTCGGCCATCGAGGTATCCAAGCGCAAGGCCACGTTGCACGGTCTGGCCACGACCCTCCTGCGCGTGGTCATCCTGGCCATCGCCTTCCTGATGGCCATGCAGGCCTTCAGCCTCGACATCGGGCCCGCCATCGCCGGTCTGGGCATCATCGGTTTTGCCGTCAGCCTCGGCTCCCAGCACCTCGTGCGCGACTACCTCGCCGGCTCGTTCATCCTCATCGAGAACCAGTATGCCAAGGGAGACGTCGTGCGCATCGCCGACGTCTCGGGCACGGTGGAGGACTTCTCCCTGCGGCGCACCACGCTGCGAGACCTCGACGGCACCGTCCACTCGGTGCCCAACGGGCTCATCGGCGTGGCCAGCAACCTGACCCGCGTCTGGGCACGCATCAACCTCGACATCACCGTCGCCTACGGCACGGACCTTGAGGCCGCCAGCGAGCTGGTCAACGGCATCGGCCGCGAGATGGCCGCCGATCCGGCCTGGCGCCGGCGGGTCCTCGAGGCGCCGCGCGTGGACCGCGTCTCATCGCTGGCCGGCCAGGGGGTGACGCTGAAGATCCTCGGCTCCGTCCGTGCCGCGGACCGCTGGGCGGCCACGGGCGAGCTGCGCAAGCGGATCGCCAACGCGTTCGCGGCCGCG
>DATEDE010000181.1:0-2924 GCA_035286545.1 Actinomycetota bacterium
CTCACCGCCGGCGACGACCTCACCGATCTCCCGGATGTTCGACGTCTCGAAGCCGGTGGCGGCGACCAGCACGAAGATCCCGAACATGAACGGCACGTCGCCGACCCGTGTGGTGAGGAACGCCTTGATCCCCGAGCTCGAGTTCACGTGCTCCTCCCACCAGTGGCCGATCAGCAGGTAGGAGCAGACGCCCATGATCTCCCAGCCCAGGAGCAGCTGGAACAGGTCGTTCGCGATGACGACGTTCAGCATCGCGGCCGTGAACAGCGACAGGACGACGTAGAACCACGTGAAGCGCTGGTCGCCGTGCATGTAGCCTATCGAGTAGATGTGGACGCTGAGCGAGACGGCCGTCACGACGATCAGCATCACCGCGGTGAGACCGTCGACCAGCTGGCCCGCCCCCACGTGCAGGGAGCCGATCTGGAACCAGGCGACCCCCGACTCGTAGGTCGCGCCGCCGTGCTGCACGAACTGCCACAGCACGCCGAGTGACAACACGAACGAGACTCCGACGGCCGCGATCCCGTACACGGAGCCCCTGCCCGGCGTCCGCTTCCCGAGGAACAGCGTCAGCGCAGCCGAGATCAGCGGCAGGAGAACGACTAGCCAGGTGTGCTCGACGAACCAGTTCGGCACCGCGGCAACGTGCTCGGCGGCCTCCTCACCCTGGAGCAGGATGGCGGCTACCACTTGAGGAGGTTCACCTCGTCGACGTTGATCGTCTCGCGGTTGCGGTAGATCAAGATCACGATGGCCAGCCCGATCCCGACCTCGGCGGCGGCCACCGCGATCACGAACAGGGCGAACACCTGGCCGGTGACCTGCTGGAGATGCTGCGAGAACGCGACCAGGTTGATGTTCACGGCGTTCAGCATCAGCTCGATCGACATCAGGACGAGCACGGCGTTTCGCCGGGCCAGGACCCCGTAGACGCCCGTCGAGAACAACACCGCGGCGAACGTCAGCACGAGCGGCAGCCGGATCACGGGGCGTCGTCCTTGCGCGAGAGGACGATCGCGCCGATCAGGGCGGCGAGAAGGAGGAAGGAGATCGCCTCGAAGGGCAGGACGAAGTCCTGGAAGATGGACGTCCCGACCGAGGATGCC
Organism: Actinomycetota bacterium; assembly: GCA_035286545.1. Taxonomy (GTDB): domain Bacteria; phylum Actinomycetota; class UBA4738; order UBA4738; family HRBIN12; genus DASSJM01. Next base: position 1,110 of record DATEDE010000181.1, read on the forward strand.
GTGCCCTGGACGGGTTCCACGTCGGAGGCCTCCCAGGGGAAGGCGTCCTGCAGCAGGTAGAACAGCCCGCCGAAGACCCCGAGCCCGACGACGAACGCGACCCCCCGTCGCTGGTTGTCCAACGCCTCGCGTCCGATCGGCGCCTTGGTGAGCATGAGCCCGAAGAGGAACAAGATCACGATCGCGCCCACGTAGATCAGGATCTGCACCCACGCCACGAACTCGGCGGCGAGCAGCAGATAGACGATCGCGGCCGTGCTGAGCGTCACCACCAGGTACAGGGCAGCGTGCACGACGTTGCGCGCGGTGACCACGCGGAAGGCGCCGATCGTCCCGGCGACGGCGACTATCACGAACGCGATCTCCTGCGAGCTCACGCGGCTCCCTCGCCGGCCGGAGCCTCGGCGCCGTCCTCCAGCGATGGAGGCGGCAGGACCGTGTAGGTCCACTCCTCCAGCTTCTCCTTCTCGTGCGTGAGCTCGACGATCTCGTACTCGGCGTACTCGAACTCGGGGCTCCAGAACAGCGCGTCGAACGGGCACACCTCGACGCAGATGCCGCAGTACATGCACAGCGCGTAGTCGATCGCGAACCGGTCGAGCACCTTCATCGACCGACCCTTGCCGCCGGAGGCCGGCTCGTGGGTCTCCTTGTGGGCGTCGATGTAGATGCACCAGTCGGGGCACTCGCGCGAGCACTTGTAGCAGACCGTGCAGTTGGATTCCTTGAGCGCGATGACCCCGCGCGTCCGCGGCGGCAGGTCGGGGCGCTCTTGCGGATACTGCTGCGTGATCGAGGGGCGCAGCGCGTGCTTCAGCGTCACGCCGAGGCCCTTCACGAGCCCGAGGCCCGTGGGCTTGGGCTCCTCGGCCGTGCGCACCTCCTTCTCGTCGATCGCCATCGCTCCCCCTACACCGCGACCTTCAGGACCGCCACGCCCATGATCTGCACCAGGGCCAGCGGGATCAGCACGAGCCAGGACGCGCGCTGCAGCTGGTCCTCCCGGAGACGCGGGTAGGTGGCCCGCAGCCAGATGATCAGGAAGGACAGCGCGCCGATCTTCGCGGCCATCCACAACGGGCCGGGCACGGCCTCCATCCCCGGCAGGCCGAGGTACCCACCCAGGAACAGCACGCTCGCGATCGCCGAGAGGACCACGATCCCGCCGTACTCCGACAGCAGGAAGAAGGCGAACTTCAGCCCCGTGTACTCGGTGTAGGCGCCGAAGATGATCTCGGAGTCGGCGACCGGCATGTCGAACGGTGGGCGGGTGAGCTCGGCGAGCGAGGCCACCATGAAGATGAAGAAGCCGATCGGCTGGGAGAACACGAACCAGTACTGCTCCTGGGCTTCGACGATGCCGATCATCGAGAGCGTGGCGGCCTGCATCACGACCGCCGCGGCCGCGAGCACGAGCGGGAGCTCGTACGCGATCAGCTGCGCGGCCGCCCGGAGCGCGCCGATCAGCGAGAACTTGTTGGCGGAGGCCCACCCCGCCATCAGCACGCCGATCACGCTGATCGATGTCATCGCGATCACGAAGAAGATCCCGACGTCCAGGTTCAGGACGAAGGCCTGGTCCGAGAACGGGATCACGACCAGCACGACGATGTAGGGCACCAGCGCGACCCCCGGCGCGAGCGAGAACACCCATCGGTCGGCCGCAGCCGGGATGATGTCCTCCTTCTGGACGAACTTCACGCCGTCGGCGACCAGCTGCGCCCACCCATGGAACGCTCCGGCGTACATCGGACCGAGGCGAGCCTGCATGTGCGCGAGCACCTTGTGCTCGGCGTAGCCGACCGCGAGCGGGGC
>DATEDE010000182.1:0-4709 GCA_035286545.1 Actinomycetota bacterium
ATCGAGCAGCAGTGGACCGAGGCCGGCCGCGTCATCGCGGAGGCTACGGAAGACAGCCTCGAGGTCAGCATGCTCAACAACTCCCCGGACGACATCCGCCGGACCGTGCGGAGCGTCCAGGAGGGCGAGCTCGTCGATTCCGTCACGGTCTACCGGAGGACCGGGACGCCATGGGTGACCTCGAACCCCGAGCTAGAGCTGTCGAGCTCCGCTCACGCGACCCTGCTGACGTCGATGGATACCGAGGAGACGCTGACCTCGCTGGGGAACGAGACCCTGTCGGTGTTCGTTCCCGTGCTGAAGCAGCCCGAGTGCGTGGGGTGCCACGCCGAGGCCTCCAACGTGCTCGGGGCGGTCGAGGTGCGGTTGGACGAGCGGCCCTTCCGCGCCGAGCTCACCAAGAGCGCGCGCACCTCGCTCGCCTTCGCCGCGATCCCTCTGCTCCTCGGCATCGTCATCTCGGTCTGGGCGGTGCGCCGGGACGTGCTCCGGCCGCTCGCGGAGGTGGGTGAGGCAGCCGAGAAGCTCGGCCAGGGCGACCTCACGGTGCGGCTGCCGAAGCTTCAGGGCTGGGAGTTCGCCGAGGTCTCGACGACGTTCAACGACATGGCCTCCCGGCTCGAGCGCCAGCAGACGGATCTGCGCGAGACCGCGGACGAGCTTCGCTCGGAGCTCGCCGGCATGGAGGAGATCCAGTCGCTGCTCACCTCCGGCGCGGGCCTGGGAGAGGTGCTCGGTCACGCGGCCACCAACGTCGGGCTGGCCGTCGAGTCCTCGGGCGTGGCGATCTGGCGCGCGGACGGGGAGGCGCCCGAAGCGACCTGGGGCGCGGTCCCGCCCGACGGCGAGATCGTGCGGATCGTGGCCGAGCAGGGACGGATGCTCACCTCCGAGGGCGACCTCGACGAGGTTCCGCTCGAACGCCCCATCGCCTGGGCCGTCGTTCCCGCGCGGGTGGGCGAGCGGGTCCTGGCCGTGCTGGGCGTCGACTGGGATCCACCACGGCCCCTGGTGCCGTCCGAGCGCGACCTCCTTGGCTCGCTCGCGGGGCTCGTCGGAGTGGCAGTGCGCAACGCCGAGCTCCTCGACGGACTGCAGCAGAAGGAGCAGGCCCTGCAGGGGCTGCTGCGCAAGACGCTCACGGTCCAGGAGGACGAGCGCCGACGTCTGTCGCGCGAGCTGCATGACGAGACGAGCCAGGTGCTGTCCGCCCTGATCATGAACATCGACCTCCTCGAGTCGCAGACGCCCGTCGACGAGCTCGCGCGCGGGCGGATCGCGGCGGTGAAGGCGCTTGCGGAAGAGGCAGCCCGCAACCTGGACCGGATGCTGTTCGAGCTCCGTCCCGCGCTGCTGGACGAGCTGGGGCTCATGCCGGCGCTACGTTGGTACGTGGCGCAGATGAGCGACCTGTGGAACGTGCCGATCGAGTTCGAAGGAGCGACGATCGGGCGGCTGCCCGACCACATCGAGCTCGCGGCCTTCAGGATCGTCCAGGAGGCCGTGAGCAACTGCACGAGGCACGCGAGCCCGACGGTCGTTCGGGTCCGCGTCTCTGTGACGCAGGACAAGCTGCAGCTGGCAGTGGAGGACGACGGCATCGGCTTCGACGCCGTCGAGGTGTCCGCGCGAGCGCGTTCCGGCGAGGCAGTGGGCCTCGAGGGGATGCGCGAGCGCGCGGAGATCGCCGGGGGAACTTTCCGCGTGGACTCGGTGCCGGGGCTCGGCACCCGTGTCCTGGCGGAGCTCCCGTTGCCGCAGGTCGACCCCGCGGCTCCGGCGACCCTGCTCGAAGGTGGCGAGATGACATGAACGGTCGCGTCAAGGTGCTCGTCGTCGACGATCACGAGATCGTGCGCGAGGGCATAAGGATGGTGCTCGCCGCAGATCCCGAGCTCGAGGTCGTTGGTGTGGCCTCCTCGGGCGAGGAGGCGATCGAGATGGTTCGCGAGCTCTCGCCGGGCGTCGTCCTCATGGACATCGGCATGCCGGGGCTCTCGGGCTTCGAGGCTACGCGTCGGATACGCGAGGCCAACCCCGACGTCCACGTGGTCGCGCTCACCGTCCACGACAGCGAGGGCTACGTGTTCCAGATGCTGAAGGCGGGCGCGACCGGTTACGTCGTCAAGCGCGCGCCGTCCGAGGACGTGATCTCGGCGGTCAAGCGCGCGAACGTGGGCGAGGCCGTCCTGCATCCGTCGGTCGCCAAGCTCGTGATCAAGGACTACCTCGCGCGGGTCGCCAGCGGCGAGGAGACCTCCTTCGATTCCTTGTCCGACCGGGAGCGCGAGATCCTGAAGCTGATCGCGGAGGGTCAGACGAACCGCGAGATCGCCGAGACCCTGTTCCTGTCGATCAAGACGGTGCAGGCCCATCGAGGCAACCTGATGCGCAAGCTCGGGATGCACGACCGCACCGAGCTGGTGAAGTACGCGATCCGCAAGGGGATCATCGGCCTGGACGAGGCGTAGCGATCCTTGCCGCGCAGCAAACCTCAGCTGCCGCCGATCACCCAAGTGAGGTAGCGGAACGCCTCCGCGATAGCGGTGGTCATCACCAGGAGCAGGATCACGAAGCCCACGCTGAGGTAGAAGCCGCTGATGAACAGCGCCGTCCGTCCGGTGCCGGTCCGCGTTCGGAACACCTTGTCGGTCCCGACCACCCGCTCGTACCAAGCCGGGTAGCGCTCCTCGATCTCGTGCAGCGGGATGTTGCCGGAGAAGATCACCTCGTCCACGGGGAAGACCTCGGGGCGAAGGTGCGTGTTGAAGTAGTGGACCGTGAACAGGAAGCCCATCGCCAGGAGGGCCTCGTACGAGTGGAAGATGCGCGCCGCGTTCACCATCCATCCGGGCAGGAAGTCCAGGAACCTGCTGGGGAACCACATCACGAGGCCTGTGAGACCGATGATGAGGAGGCCCCAGACCTCGGCGATGTAGTCGAACTTCTCCCAGAACGTGAACCGAGCGAACCGTGGGCGCGGCCCCCGGTCCTTCAGGTAGCGGATCTGCTCCCCGATCTGCTTCACGTCGGTCCAGCGGGGGACGATCGAGTCCTTGTCGAACAGCGAGCGGATCTTGAACCGTCCCGTTAGCCAAGCCAGCACCATCCCTCCGACGTGCATGACCGCGGACAGGAGGAACGCGATCGCGGACACCTTGTGGACCGCGGCCGCGCCGCGCTCGCCCTGCCAGAGCGCCAGCAGCGGCTTGGCCCAGAACGCGTCGGCGTAGTGCATCGGCATCCCCGTCAGCACGAGCCCGAACACGGCGGCCGCGAGCACTGCGTGGGTAGCCCGCGACCAGAAGCTCCAACGCCTGACGACGAGGGTGGTACCGGCCTCCGGCTCGGTCGCGTCGGGCGTCGGGATCGTCGTGGTCTCGCTCATCCCGCCGCTCCCTTGCGGGCCGTGTGTCGCCACTCGTGCCGGATGCCCAGGATCGTGAGGTAGCCGAAGAACCCGAAGGTGCCGATCAGCAGGGTCAGCATGTAGATCGTCACCCACCGCAGTCTCGGGTCCTCGGGGATGGGTCCTTCCCCCACGTGCATCTGCACCTCGACGAAGTTCGCCGGAGCGTCCTCGTGGCATCGCCGGCACGTCGTGAGCAGGTTCTGCGGGTTCACGGGCGAGCGGGGATCGTCCTTCGGCAGGACGGTGTGGGAGCCGTGGCAGTCGACACACGTGGCGACCTCGGGACCGGCGAGGTGCGTCTCCATCCCGAACACGTTGCCTCCTCGGAACTGCTCGCTCATCTGCTCGTGGCACCGGGCGCACTGGGCGCTCGCGCGGTGCACGAAGGCTCGCGTGTCGGCGTCCTTCACCCGGTGCGAGCCGTGACAGGTGATGCAGGTCGGCTTGAGGCCTTGGCCCGGCTCGCCGTGGTAGCCGAGCTCGACCGCGTCGTGCTGGGCCGCGTGGCAGGTAGAGCAGGACTCCCGCGCCCGGTCGCGCCGTGCGTGCATCGTGTTGAGCAGCGCGCTGTGACAAGTCGTGCATGTGAAGTCGGTGTGCACGCTCGCCTGCAGGTCCTCGGTCCGGACCAAGAGGTCCGGCCGGTAGGTGCCGGCCGCGGCCACGATCTCGGGGACGCCGTGACAGGTGAGGCACTCGCCCACGCCGACCGGCGGGGGAGACGGGGTCGGGGAAGCCTCCTGCGCCCGAGCGGTCGGGCCGAAGGGCAGCAGCATAACGAGGATCGCGCCCGCCGCGAACAGCCGACGGGACCGTCGCCGGGGCGACGGTCCCGTGGGGACCAGGCGGGCGAACGCTAGATCACGCCGATCGCGTTCAGGACCCACGTGACGCCGAGGAGCGCCAGCAGTGCGGCCCACAGGAACGCGAAGAGCAACAGCGGGGCCACAGAGATCGCGGCGATCGCGAGTCCTGTGCTCGCGACGGCGGTGCTGGCCTCCGCCCGCTGGTGCGCCGATTCCTTGATCTTGCCGAACAGCCCTCGCGCGCCGATCGCCATCAGGCCGACGGCGAGCGCGACGCCGAGCGCCGCGGGCTCCCACATGATCACGAACAGCGCTCCGATCGCCAGCACGACGGTGGCGAGCGAGAGCAGCCACAGCTCGGGACCTGCGAGTCGTTCCTGGATGTTGGCCCTGTGAGTCTTCATCGTCGCGACCTCCTCGTGTCGGCTGCTGGTCGCTTCTCCTAAGACTCACGGTAGAAACCGGAACCATTGCGCCACATCGGGTCCGGG
>DATEDE010000183.1:0-3070 GCA_035286545.1 Actinomycetota bacterium
AGGAGATGTGCTCGACGCCTCGTCCGTGCTCGCGGACGGGCCGATGATCGCCGTGGACGAGCTCGGGGCGCTCCCGGCGTTCGTCGAAGGCATCGTCTCGACCTCCGACGGGCCGGTGCCGGCCCGGATCCTCGCGGTGGCTGTAGACGACGGGCGCGTGCTCCTGGTCGGCTCCGCCGTCGAGGACCAGGAGGACGCGCTCGCGCGCCTGGCCGCGTTGATGGCGCTCGGCGGAGCGATCGCGCTCGTGCTGGTCGTCGCCGTGATCTGGCTCGTGGTGGGTGCGGCGCTGCGCCCGGTCGAGGCGATGCGTGCGGAGGCCGCCGCGATCTCGGCATCCGAACTCGGGCGCCGGCTGCCGGTGCGGGGGTCCGGCGACGAGCTCGCCCGGCTCGGCGAGACCCTGAACGCGATGCTCGCACGGCTGGAGGAGTCGATCGAGCGCGAACGGCGTCTCGTCGACGACGCGAGCCACGAGCTCCGAACGCCGCTCGCCAACCTTAAGGCCGAGCTGGACCTCGCGCTGCGCGGCTCGCGGAACGCGGAGGAGCTGGAGTCGGCGCTCCGCAGCGCCTCTGAGGAGACGGACCGGATGGCGCGCCTGGCCGAGGACCTGTTGGTGCTAGCGCGGGCGGATCGAGGACGTCTTCCGGTGCGGCGCGAGCTCGTCGACGTCGCCCAGCTGGTCGGACGGACGGTAGATCCGTTCGGTGCCCGCGCGGCCGTACGCGGCGTCGCGCTCGACACCCGGGTGTCGGAGGGCCTGGTCGGCGACCTGGACGAGCTCCGCATGGTCCAGGCCCTCGGGAACCTCGTCGACAACGCGCTGCGAGCCTCGCCCGAGGGCGGCCGGGTCGTCATCGAGGCTGCCCGCGAGGACGGAGGGCTCCGCTTCGAGGTTCGAGATACCGGTTCGGGTTTCCCGCCGGCCTTCCTGCCGAACGCCTTCGAGGCTTTCGCTCGCCCGGACGACTCGAGGTCGCGACCGGACGGCGGGGCCGGACTGGGGCTCGCGATCGTGCGGGCGGTCGTCGAGGCACACGGCGGGATCGCGGAGGCGAGCAACGCACCGGGCGGCGGGGCCTCGGTGGTCCTCACGATCCCGGCGAACGGATGAGCCGTCCCGCAGACCTACGTGTCCTCGTCGCGTCCCGAGGTGATCGTCTTCAACGTGGACCAGGCGTTCATCGCGGGCGGGAACCCGGCGATGGTGGCGGTCTGGATGATGATCTCCTGGAGCTGCTCGGTCGTGAGCCCCACCTTCAGCGCCGAACGCATGTGGACCGGCAGCTGCGATGAGCGGCCGGTCGCCACGAGCGCCGCGACCGAGGCGATCTGCCGCTCCCGCGTGGTGAGCGACGGGCGCGAGTACACGTCGCCGTACGCGAACTCGACGATCAGGCGTCCGAGGTCGCCCAGGGACTCGATGGTGGCGAGCGATCGGTCGCCGTGGACCTCGCGTAGCCGCTCGCGGCCGCGCTCGTAGCGGGGATCATCGGACATGGTGCCCCTCCTCCGTTGCGGTTCCGCGACGGTACCGGGTCGGGCGAGCGGGCGCTGCGATACTGGGGCGGCCGTGGACGAGCCCACCCTTTCCGAGGAGACCGAGGCGCTGCAGGCCTCGCCGCCTTCGGGTGACCGGGCGCGCGATCAGCGCATCATCCTGGGCAACACCGGGCAGAACGTGCTCGGCCTCGCGATCGGGGCGCTGGCCACGTTCGCCGCACAGGTGATCATGACCCGGACCCTGGGGGACCGTGGCTTCGGCGTCGTGGTGCTCACCACGCAGTTCGCGTTCATCGCGGCGGCGGCCACGAGGTTCGGGATGGACGTCGCGAACGTCCGCCTGGTCGCGATCCTGGTCGGGCGCGGGCAGGCGGAGCGCTCGCGAGGGCTCGTGCGGCGCGCCGTGCTGATCGCGACCGTGGTCTCGGTGCCGTTCGCGCTGATCGCCTTCGCGGTCTCCCCGTGGCTGGCGGAGACGTTCAGCGGCGAACCCCTCGTGGCGGAGCCCGCGTTCCGCGCGGCCGCGCTCACCGTGCCGGTCGCGGCGCTCGCGTTCACGTACATGGGCGCGACCCGCGGTCTGAAGATCATGCGGTTCACCTTGTACTCGCAGTGGATCGCCCAGCCGATCGGCTGGATCCTGCTGACGCTGGCGATGTGGGCGGCGTTCTCCTCGACCGCCTGGGTCGCCTCGGCCGCGTTCGGCGTTTCGTGGGCCCTCGCGCTCGGCATAGCCTGGTACGGGTGGGAGAAGGAGCAGGGCAGGTTCCCCGAGGCGTCCGTGGGCGAAGGGATCGCCGAGGAGCACACCGGGGCCCTCGTGCGGTTCGGAGCGCTGCGGGCGCCGGCAACGCTGTTCAGCCAGCTGATCTTCTGGACCGACTTCTTCGTGCTCTCCGTGCTGTGGAGCGGGCAGGGTGCCGAGGGCGCTGCGGTCACCGGCGTGTACGGGGCCGTGCTCCGGGCGGCGCAGTCGTTGTTCCTGTTCCTGACGAGCGTCTCGCTCACTTTCAGCCCGTTCGTCGCCGACCTGCATCACCGCGGCGAGCGCGACCGTCTCGACGGGCTCTACAAGCAGGTCACAAGGTGGACGCTTGCAGCGACGATCCCCGTGCTGCTGGTGCTGCTCGTCCTGCCCGAGCAGGTGTTGCGGATCTTCGGCGCCGAGTTCGTGTCCGGCGCCTCTGCGCTTCGGATCGTGTCGCTCGGCATGATCGTGCCGGTGATGGTGGGGACGGTGGGCTTCATCCTCATCATGGCCGGGCGGACCGGGTGGGATCTCCTCGTGTACATGGGGTCGTTCGCCATCGACCTCACTCTGGCGTTCGCGCTCGCGGGTCCGGACGCGCTCGGGATCGAGGGAGCGGCGATCGCCCAGGCCGCGACGCTCACGTTCAGCGCGGTGGCGCGCCTGCTGCTCGTGCGGCGGTTCCTGCACATCTGGCCGTTCGACCCCGGCTATCTGCGGCTGATCCCGCCTGCGCTCGCGGGCGGGCTCGCGATGGCGCTCACCCACGCGGTGATGCCGTCCGCGGAATGGTTCCTCGACCTGGTCGTGTCGTTC
>DATEDE010000184.1:0-14523 GCA_035286545.1 Actinomycetota bacterium
GACATCGTCGAGGCGGTAGAGGTGCTCCGCGGCCGGATGCGCGGTCGCCTTCGCGACGCAGCGGTGATGTTCGCGGGCGAGGGGCTCTCGCGGCTGACCGGCATCGGCATGGGGGAGGGGCGCGCCGCGGCGGCCTCGGCCCTGGACGACGGCCGGGCGCTCGAGGCGTTCCGCGCGATGGTCGCGGCTCAGGGAGGGGACCCACGCGTCGTCGACGACGCGGAGAGCGTGCTGCCGCGAGCGCCTGTCCGCCGACCGATCCTCGCCGACGCCGCCGGCACCCTCGCCATCGTCGACGCGGAGGCGCTGGGCCGTGCGAGCGGGGATCTCGGCGCCGCGCGCGGGCGCAAGGCCGATCCCATCGACCCGGCCGTCGGGATCGTGTTCCGGCCGAAGATCGGCGATGCGATCGAGGCGGGACAGGTGCTCGGCGAGGTCCACGCGCGGACCGAGGACGAGGCCGAGGGCGCCGCCGCCAGCGTGCGCTCGGCGCTCACCCTCGTCGAGGGTGAGGTAGAGCCGCCACCGCTCGTCTACGACTGGCAGGGACAGATGAGGCCGTGAGCGAGAGCGTGCGGTTCGCGCTCTACCTGGGGATCGCCGTGATCCCGAGCCTGGTGCTGCACGAGTACGGGCACGCGTTCGTCGCGACGCGCCTGGGGGACCCGACGCCCAAGCGCTGGGGCCGCCTGAAGCTCAACCCCAAGCCACTGATCGACCCCTTCGGCTCGCTGATCCTGCCGGGGCTCGTGCTCATCCTCGTCGCCTCCGGCAACGGGCTAGCGGTGTTGCCGATCTTCGCCTACGCGAAGCCGATGCCGCTCGACCCTTCCTACCTTCGGAACCGCGACCGCGGCTCGACGCAGATCGTCTTGGCGGGACTGGGAGCCAACCTCGCCGTCGCCGTACTCGCGGGCCTTGCCATGCGCGTCGGTCTGAGCGGCGAGGCTCTGCTGTTCGCGTATGCGGTCCTGCTGGTAAACGTCTTCATGCTCGTGATCCAGCTCATGCCCGTCCCCGGGCTTGACGGCGCGAAGCTGCTGATGCGGGTGCTCCCGCCCAAGCCGCGGGAGGTCTACGTGAACCTCGAGCAGTACCTCGTGCTGTTCGTCCTGGTCCTGTTCTTCGTCCTGGCCGGGCCGTTCCGCGCGATCATCGAGGCGCTCGCGGGCGCGGTCTGCAGCGTCGTCGCAGGCAGGGACATCTGTTGAGGCGCCTCGGGGCACAATCCCGGGGTCCGGCGGGGGCGGCGCTATCATCGGCCGCATCGTGACCGACGCCGGCCTGGAACCCACCACCGACGCTGGGGCGCTCGCCGCCCCCGATGCGAAGGGCCGCGTCCTAACCGGATTCCGCCCCACCGGCCCGCTCCACGTCGGGCACTGGTTCGGCAACGTGATGAACATGGTCCGCCTCCAGGAGGACCACGAGGCGTTCTACTTCATCGCGGACTGGCACATGCTCACGACGCACTACGACCGCACCGACGAGCTGCCCGGATACGTGCGTTCCCTGGTGCTCGACCTGGTGGCCGCCGGTGTCGACCCGGAGCGGGTCACGCTTTACCGGCAGTCCGACGTGAAGGAGGTGGCCGAGCTCTCTCTGCTGCTCGGGATGATCACGCCGCTCGGATGGCTCGAGCGCGTCCCCACGTACAAGGAACGCCTGCGCGACATGGCCGAGCGCGACAGTGCGAACCTCGGCTTGCTCGGCTACCCACTGCTCCAGACCGTCGACATCACGATCGTGAAGGGCGAGCTCGTCCCGGTGGGCGAGGACCAGGTGGCGCACCTGGAGCTCTCGCGGGAGGTGGTCCGCCGCTTCAACCGGCTCTACGGCGACGTGCTGGTGGAGCCGCAGGCTCTCCTCTCGCACGCGCCGTCGGTCCCCGGCAGCGACGGACGCAAGATGAGCAAGTCCCTGGACAACACGATCGACGTCCGCGACGAAGAGGACGCGGTTCGGGCCAGGGTGCGTACGTTCATCACAGATCCTCAGAAGGTGCGGATGGGCGATCCGGGCCGGCCCGAGATCTGCCCGGTCTTCGCCCTGCACGGGCTGTTCTCGCAGGACATCCTCGGGTGGACGGAGGAGAACTGCCGAACCGGGACTCTCGGGTGCGTCGAGTGCAAGGGGAACCTCGCCGACCGCATCGCCGCGTACTACGCCCCGTTCCGGGGCCGGCGCGACGAGCTCGACGCGACCGATACCGCCGAAGAGGTCCTGGAGGCTGGCGCCGCTAAGGTCCGCCCGGTGGTGGACGACACGATGAAGGCCGTTCGCGCGGCGATGAGCCTCGGATGAGCGGGCCTCAGGGCGAGTCTGCGGGAACGTTCTCGGTTGAGCTCCCCGTCTTCACCGGCCCGTTCCGGCTCCTGGCGGATCTGCTCCTGGAGCAGAAGATCGACGTCTGCGACGTCTCGATAGCCGCGATCACCGACGCCTTCCTGGCGCACTCCAAGGACTCGGAGGCGTGGTCGCTGGAAGAAGCCACGTGGTTCCTGGCGGTCTGCGCGATCCTGCTCGAACTCAAGGTGGGGCGGCTGATGCCCCGCCACGAGGTCCTGGACGAGGAGGACCTGCTGGGCGTCTCGCCGGACCTCGTGTACGCGCGGTCTCTGGAGCTGGCGGCGTACCGGCGCGTGGCGCTGGAAGTAGCGCGCCGGCTCGAGGACGAGAGCCTGCGGTTCCAGCGGGAGGCAGGACCGCCAGCGGAGTTCGCGCACCTGTACCCGGACATCATGGAGCAGGTGAAGGCCGAGGCGCTCGCGGCGATGGCCGCGGCGCTGCTCCGGCCGCCTCCGTTGCTGGACCTGTCGCACGTTACGCCGATCCGTTACACGATGGCCGAGGCCGTCGAGGCGGTGCGTAGACACCTGGACCGATTGGGGCAGGCCTCGTTCCGGGATCTCGTCGCCGACTGCGATGAGCGGATCCAGATCGTCGTGCGGTTCCTCGCCCTGCTCGAGCTCTACCGCGAGGGCAAGGTCGACCTGGCCCAGGCCGACACGTTCGGCGAGATCGAGGTTAGGTGGGAGGGTGGTGTGGCGTGAGCGAACGCCAGCCACCACTCCAGGCGCTCGAAGCGCTCCTGTTCGTCTCCGACGAGCCGGTTGCCTCGATCGTGCTCGCGCAGGCGCTCGGTGTCGAGCGGCGGGAGGCCGACGACCTGTGCGAGGACCTCGCCCGCTCCTACGAAGAGCGCGGGGCCGGGATCACGCTGCGGAGCGTCGGCGGCGGCTGGCGCCTCACCACGCACCCCGATGCGGCGCCGGTCGTCGAGCGATTCGTGCTGGCCTCGCGCCACACGCGCCTGACGAAGGCCGCCCTGGAAACGCTCTCGATCGTGGCCTACAAGCAGCCTGTGACGCGGCACCAGATTTCGGGGATCCGGGGCGTGAACTCGGACGGCGTGCTCCGGGCGCTCGTGGACCGCGGCTTGATCGCCGAGGTCGGGCGCGAGGAGACCCCGGGCCGCCCGGTCCTGTACGGGACGACGCCCGAGTTCCTCGAGCGCCTGGGGATCTCGTCCCTCTCGGACCTGCCCGCGCTCGGGCCGCTCCTGGGGCAGGCCGCCGAGGCCACGGTCCAGGATGGACCGGCCGAGGCGGCCGGCGCCGACTGAGCCCGCCGTGCCCGTCGAACGGCTCCAGCGCGCGCTCGCCCGCGCGGGATTCGGCTCCCGCCGCGCCTGCGAAGAGCTGATCGCCGCCGGACGGGTGACGATCGGGGGGCGGGAAGCCACCCTCGGCGATCGCGTCGACCCCGAACGCGACGAGGTGCGTGTCAACGGTGGGCTGATCAGCGTCGACCCGGGTCTGCGCTACCTCGCCCTGCACAAGCCAAGGGGCGTGACCACGACCATGAAGGATCCCCACGCCGAGCGCGACCTGTCGCGGTTCCTTCCGAAGGGGCCGCGTGTGTTCCCCGTCGGCCGGCTGGACCGCGACACCGAAGGTCTACTGCTGCTCACCAATGACGGCGAGCTCGCGCATCGGCTCACCCACCCGCGCTATGGCGTCGAGAAGGAGTACCTGGCCGAGGTCGACGGGGCACCCACCACCCGCCAGCTCGGCCGACTCAGGCGCGGCGTCGAGCTGGACGACGGGGTGGCGCGAGCGGTCGAGGCGCGCGCCGCGGGCGGCTCGAAGGGTCGCGGCGCGGTCAGGCTCGTGATGGCCGAGGGCCGCAAGCGCGAGGTGCGTCGGATGCTCGAGGCGGTCGGCCTGCCCGTCCGGCGGCTGATCCGCCTGCGCGTGGGGCCGGTGCGCCTGGGGCGCATGAAGCCGGGAGAGCTCCGCGAGCTCGAGCCCGAGGACGTCCGCGCGCTCTACCGCGCGGCGGGCCTGTAGGCACGACCGGCGAGAAGCCGGGGCTTGGCGCCCTGTAGCCTGTCGGCTCGAACGTCGAGCGGGGGACGATGGGTGAGATCAGGGTTCGGGCGGCGCGCGGTGCGATCCGCGTGGAACGGGACGAGGCGGATGTCGTGCTGTCGGCTACCGAGCGCCTGCTCTCGGCCATGCTCGAGAGAAACGACGTCGCCGAGACCGACGAGCTCGTGAGCGCCTTCTTCACGGTCACCGACGACCTGCGCTCGGCCTTCCCCGCGGAGGCGGCCCGGCGGATGGGCCTCGGCCGCGTGCCGCTGCTTTGCGCCAGGGAGATCCCGGTGACCGGCTCGATGCCGATGGTGATCCGGATCTTGCTCCACTTCCACACCGGGAGAGAGCCTGGTGAGGTCACGCACGTCTACCTCGACGGGGCGGAGTCCCTGCGCGATGACCTCGGCTGAGCGTGTCGCCGTCGTCGGCACAGGGCTGATCGGTACCTCGATCGCCATGGCCGCCTTGCGCGCCGGCGACTCCGTGCGCGGGTTCGACGTCGACACCGAGGTTCTATCGCGCTCGGCGGAAAGGTCGGGGCTCGTGCCGACCGCGACCCTGCAAGAGTGCGTGACCGGCGCGACCTTGGTTCTCGTGTGCACCCCTATACCGTCCGTCCCCCAACTAGTGGGTGAGGTGCTGCGCCTGGCGCCGGAAGCCGTTGTCACCGACGTCGCCAGCGTGAAGTCTAACGTCAAGCTCGAGGTTCAAGCGGCCGCCGCCCCGGCGGACCTGGTCCGATACGTCGGCGGCCACCCGATGGGCGGCTCCGAACGGTCGGGGCCGGACCACGCGTCGGCGTCCGTGCTCGACGGCGCGGTTTGGGTGGTCGACGAGACCGCCGCCCCCGAGGCGATCGAGCGCCTGGCGGCGTGGATCGCCAAGATCGGCGCCCGGACCGTGCTCTTGTCCGCCGACCGGCACGACCGGCTCGTGGCGATGGTCAGCCACCTGCCGCAGGTGGCCTCGACGGCGTTGATGGGCTTGGCGGCGGCCGAGGAGGCGGGCGAGCCCGAGATCTTGTTGCTCGCGGCCGGCGGGTTCCGCGATCTCACCCGGCTGGCGGCTTCGAACCCCCACCTGTGGAGCGACATCCTGCTCGCTAACCGCGACGCGATCGTCCGAGCCCTCGACCTGTACGTCGAACGCCTGAACGACCTGCGCGACCTGGTGGCGTCCGAGGACGCCGACGAGGTCGAGCGGGCGTTCGCCGAGTCCAAGGAGGCGCGGCTCTCGCTCGCCGCGAAGCCGCAGGTGAAGGCGGGCGTCGCGGTGTTCCAGATCCCGGTGCCCGACCGCCCGGGTGTCCTCGCGGAGGTCACTGCAACGATGAGCGAGGCCGGGGTAAACATCGAGGACCTGCAGATCGTGCATTCACCCGAGGGCGGCCGGGGCACCGTGCACATGACGGTGGCCGTAGGGGCCGCCGAGGAGGCCGAGCGCGCCCTGCGCGGGCGCTGGTTCGAGCCGCTGCGGCTGGCGTGAGGCGGGATGCGCACGACCGTGCATCCGGGCGGCTTCCGCGGAGGAGAGACGGCCGTTCCCGGCGACAAGTCGGTCGCCCATCGCTGGCTCATCCTGGCAGGCATAGGGCAGGGGCGGAGCGAGCTCCGGGGGCTGCCCGAGGCCCTGGACGTGCGGTCGACCGCAAGGTGCGTGGCCGCGCTGCTCGGCGGATCTGGTGGAGCTGCACTCGAGGGTTGGGCTTCGCAGTCCGGGCCCGTGCCAGACGGTGACCGTTCCACGACGAACCGACCTCGACCTCGAGGAGGCGGGCTCGCCATCGAGGCTCAGGGTCGAGGCGCGCTTCAGCCTCCGGGGCGCAGCCTGGAGTGCGGGAATTCGGGTACCACGATGCGCCTGCTCGCGGGGGTGGTGGCCGCCGCGCGGTTCGAGACCGTGCTCGAGGGCGACGAGAGCCTCTCCCGACGCCCGATGGAGCGCGTGGCCGAGCCGCTCCGCACGATGGGCGCGGAGGTCACCACGACGGACGGGCACGCCCCGCTTCGCGTGCGGGGTGGAAGGCTCCGGGGGATCGAGTACGTCGCGCCCGTCCCCACGGCCCAGGTCAAGAGTGCGGTGCTCCTTGCGGGGCTCGAGGCGGACGGCGAGACCACGGTCCGCGAGTCCGTCCCCACACGCGACCACACCGAGCGGGCCCTGGAGCACCTCGGCGCCCCGATCCGCAGCGAGGCCGGCTCGGTGAGAGTTGCCGCCTTCCGCCCACCCGGCTTCTCGGGTTCGGTGCCCGGGGACGTGTCCTCGGCGGCCTTCCTCATCGCGGCGGCGGCCCTGACGGGCCGCGCCCTGACCGTTCGCGAGGTCGGGCTGAACCCTACCCGGACGGGCTTCATCGGCGTGCTGGCGCGCATGGGCGTGCGGACACGCCTCGAGGTCGAGCGAGAGGAGCTGGGCGAGCCGGTCGGTTCGCTGCTGGTCGAGGCCTGCGATGGCCTGCGCGGCACGACCGTCGAGGCCGACGAGCTGCCGCTCGTGGTCGACGAGGTCCCCGTCCTGGCCCTTCTCGCGGCGCACGCCTCGGGCGAAACCTGGTTCGCGGGGGCGGCCGAGCTGCGCGTGAAGGAGAGTGATCGGCTAAGGGGCGTCGCCGAAGTGATCTCGAGCCTGGGCGGGACGGGCGGCGTGCGGGGCGACGACCTCGTGGTCGGTGGTGGTGGCCTGGCCGGTGGCCTCGCGGACGCCCGCGGCGACCACCGGATGGCTATGGCGATCGCGGTGTCGGCGCTCGCCGCACGGACGCCGGTGCAGATCGAAGGGATCGAGGCGGCCGAGGTCACATTCCCGGGCTTCGTACCGGCACTGGTCGCGCTCGGGGCTCGGGTGGACTGATGGGTGCCCTGATCGCGATCGACGGACCCGCGGGCTCGGGCAAGAGCACGCTTGCCAGGCGCCTGGCCGTCGAGCTCGGCCTGCCCTACGTGAACACCGGACTGATGTATCGCGCGCTCGCGGTGCGCGCGGTCCGGGAAGGGGTCGACCCCGACGACGGACCTGCGCTCGAGGTCCTAGCGCGCTCGATCGGGTTCAGCCTCGACTCGACGGTAGAGCCTCCGGGGCTCTCGATCGACGGTCGGGCGCCAGAGGAAGCGCTCACGTCCCCTGAGGTCGAGTCCACGGTCTCGCGGGTGGCACGTCACCCTGAGGTGAGGGCCGTGCTACGGGACGAGCAGCGCCGCCTCGGTTCGGGTGGAGCGGTCATGGAGGGTCGAGACATCGGCACCGTGGTAGCTCCGGGCGCGCCGCTCAAGCTCTTCTTGGTGGCGCACCCTCAGGAGCGGGTCGAGCGCCGAGCCCAGGAGCGCGAGGCGCACTCGAAGGAGATCGCCGAGGCGCTCGAGACCCGTGACGCCCTGGACGCGCGCACGAACCCGCTCGAGCCCGCTGGGGACGCCGTGGAGATCGATACGACCGACCTCGACCCCGACGAGGTGCTCGCGCGCGCTCTCGAGCTCGCGCGGCAGCGGGGGTTCGCCCCGTGAGCAATCCCGCGGTCGCCGTCGTAGGACGGCAGAACGTGGGCAAGTCCACGCTCGTGAACCGGCTGTTCGGACGGCGCGAGGCTATCGCCCACGAGATGCCGGGGGTCACGCGCGACCGGGTCGAGCTCGAGACCGCGTGGCGGGGTCGGACGTTCCGCCTCGTCGACACCGGCGGGTACGCGCACGGCGCGAAAGGGATCGAGGCTCTGGTCTCGCGCCAGGCCGAGCGCGCGGCCGCGGGGGCCGACGTCGTGCTGCTCGTCGTGGACGCGCAGACCGGTCCGGTCGAAGAGGACGCGATGCTCGCCCGCAAGCTGCGGCGGGCGACGATCCCGGTGCTCCTCGTCGCCAACAAGGCGGACACCGAGTCCGACGAGGCCGAGGCGCTCGCGTTCCACGCCCTCGGCCTGGGCGATCCCGTTCCGGTGTCTGCGCTTCATGGCCGCGGCTCGGGCGACCTGCTCGACCGCGTCGTCGCCCTGCTCCCCGAGGACTCGGAGGTGATCGAGACGGAGGAGGAGCCGGCGTTCGCGTTGGTCGGACGCCCGAACGTCGGTAAGTCGAGCCTGTTCAACCGCCTGGTGGGGGAGGAGCGCTCGGTCGTGTTCGAGGAGGCCGGAACCACTCGGGACTCGGTGGACGCGCTCGTCGAGTGGGCGGAGGGCCCCGTGCGGTTCGTTGACACCGCCGGCCTGCGGCGCCCGGCGAAGATCCAGGGTATCGAGTACTACAGCCTCCTACGAGCCGAGCGGGCGATCGAACGCGCGCACGTGGCCGTCCTGGTGCTCGACGCGCCCGACGGCTTCACGAGCGAGGACAAGCGAATCGCGTCCCACGTGATGGAGGTCGGCCGCGCACTGGTGGTCGTGGCGAACAAGTGGGACCTGATACAGGAGCGAGACCGCGCGTTCAAGGAGTTCACCGAGCTCCTCGTGCCGTTCGCGCGCGCCCCGGTCCTACGCACGAGCGCCCTGTCCGGCTCCGGCGTCCACCGGCTCGGGCCGACCCTGCTCGAGGTCCACGACCGCTGGATACGCCGAGCGCCTACCGCGCCGGTGAACGAGGTCGTGCAGGCCGCCCAGGGTGAGCAGCCGGCTCCCGGAGGTGCTCGGTACAAGTACGCGACTCAGGTCGCTGCCGGGCCGCCGACCTTCGTGCTCTTCGGCGCTCTGCCTCCCGGCCAGAGCTACCAGCGGTTCCTCGAGGGGCGGCTCCGACGAGAGCTCGATCTGGACGGCGTTCCGCTCCGGTTGCGCTTCCGCAGGGGGCGGCGGTCGCGCGGCCGGTAGGATAAGCGCACGGGCCGTGGCGCAGCATGGTTAGCGCACCAGTCTGGGGGACTGGGGGTCGCCGGTTCGAATCCGGCCGGCCCGACGAGCAAGGGACGAAGGGGGACAGCGATGGATCACGCAGCCGCGATGCGGCGCATGTACGAGATGGTGAGTTCCGGCGATGTGGAGGGGTTCGGCGCCCTGATGGCCGACGACTTCGTCGAGCACGAGGAGACGCCAGGGCTCGCGCCCACGAAGGAAGGCGTCAAGGAGTTCTTCCGGATGTACCTCGCCGCGTTCCCGGACCTGCGCTTCACCGCCGAGGATGTCTTGGTGAGCGGCGACAAGGTTGTGGCGCGGACCAGGGCCACCGGAACGCATCGAGGCGAGTTCTTGGGGATCCCTGCGACCGACAAGAGCGTCGATGTCCAGCTGATCGACATCATCCGCTTCGGCGAGGATGGCCTCGCGCACGAGCACTGGGGCGTCTTCGACGCGCTGGCGATGATGCAGCAGCTCGGGGTCATCCCGGAGGGTGGTCCGGAGTAGGTAATCTATCGCCGGGCCGCTGCACCACGGCGAGACCGGGTGGTACCGTCCCGCGCGATGAGCGACCCAGCGCCGCCCGACGGAACCTCGTCGAGCTCGAACCGACGGATCCTCACGGTCCCGAACCTCATCTCCTTCGCGAGGATCGCGACCATCCCGCTGTTCTTCTCGCTGATCGTCGATGAGGACACGACCAAGGCCGGGCTGATCCTGTTCGGCGTGGTCGCGGCCACCGACTGGGTCGACGGTGTGGTCGCCCGGGCGACGGGCCAGGTCTCCGAGTTCGGGAAGGTGCTCGACCCGGTAGCCGACCGGCTCGCGATCGCCGCGGGGTTGATCGCGCTCGTCGTCCGCGACGCGTTCCCGCTTTGGGCGGCCCTGCTGATCCTGGTCCGCGACGTGGCGATCCTGGTCGCAGGCCTCGTGCTGCTGGTTTGCCGCGACGCCCGGATCGAGGTGCGCTACCTCGGCAAGGTCGCGACCTTCGGGCTCATGATGTCGATCGGATTCATCTCGTGGGGAACCCTTGGGTTCGCGTTCGCGCCCGCAGCGCTCGCGTGCGGGTGGGCGGTCTACACCGTGGCGATCGTTGAGTCCTACGTGACCGCCGCCTTGTACGTCGGCGACCTGCGGGCCGCATGGGCGGCACTGCCACCGGCTACGTAGGGCCTGCATCCGCCACTCGGTCGACGTGCTACCGTCCCGCGTGCGCGCGTACGGGAAGGAGCGATCCGGTGGAGTGCCCCGAGGATCTCGGCTACACCAAGGAGCATGAGTGGGTGCGCCAGGAGGCGACCGGGCGCGTTCGGATCGGCATAACCGACTATGCGCAGGACGCACTCGGTGACGTGGTTTACGTGGACGTCCCCGAGATCGGGACTCGCGTGACCGCCGGCCAGCCGTTCGGCGAGGTTGAGTCCACCAAGTCGGTGTCCGACGTGTATGCCCCGGTTTCGGGCACGGTGTTGGAGCGCAACCCGCTCTTGGAGGAGAGGCCCGAGCTCGTCAACGAGCAGCCATACGGTGATGGCTGGATGGTCATCCTTGAGGTGGGCGAGGCCCCCGAAGGGCTCATGGACGCCGCCTCGTACCGGGCCTTCGTCGACCAGGCCTCTGCCTAGCAACCTCACCGCTACCCCCGTCCGACCTGTGTCCGCGCTGGAGGATGCGCTGGCCCGTGGGTTGACCCTCGCCCGGGTGACCGGTAGTTTCGAGCGGCCCTCGAGGTACAGGTATAGGGTTCATACCCCGAGCCTCGAGCACAGGGAGCGGGGGTGGAGACGTAGAGCGTGTACTGCACCAACTGTGGACATCCCAACAAGGACGAGGCGCACTTCTGCGCCAAGTGTGGTGTTGCCCTCCAGGGCGAGACCACCCTCGGGATCAGCCCTATCGAGATCGAAGGTGAAGGCCACGATGAGTTCCCGTTCCCCGAAGACGAACTCGAGCCCGGGCAGGCGCTCCTTCTGGTCAAGCATGGCCCCAACGCCGGGTCGACCTTCTTGGTCGAGGCTGACTCCACGAGCCTTGGTCGCAGCATCGACAGCGACGTCTTCCTGGACGACGTGAGCGTGAGTCGCCGCCACGCCGAGATCCGCCGCGGTTCCGACGGCTTCACGATCCACGACCTCGGCAGCATGAACGGTACGTACGTGAACAGAGAGCGGGTCGAGATGACCAAGCTTGCGCAGCACGACGAGGTGCAGATCGGGCGATTCCGACTCGCGTTCTTCGCGGGGGAGTGAGGCTGATGCCCACACGGAACTATCAATCGATCGGTGAGGTCCTCGTCACCGTCAAGACGGAGTTCCCGGACATCACGATCAGCAAGATCCGGTTCCTCGAGTCCGAGGGGCTGATCGACCCCGAGCGCACGCCGTCGGGCTACCGTAAGTTCTACGAGAAGGACCTGGACCGCCTTAGGGCGATCCTGCGGATGCAGCGGGACGAGTACCTGCCGCTCAAGGTCATCAAGGAGCGGCTGCTCCAGCAGGAGGAGGCCGACCGAGAGGTGCCTATCGCGATGATCGAGCCCTCGGGCGTCGAGCCCGAGGAGGACCTCGCCGAGCCGCCCACGGGCCTGCAGATGTCGATCGAGGAGATGAGCGCCGCGACCGGTATCGATCGGGACAAGATCCGCGAGCTCGAGTCCTTCGGCATGGTCTGCTCGCACGGTCCCGAGTCCGCGCGCTACTACGACGGCGACGACTACGTGGTTCTCTCGATCGTGAAGGACTTCTTCCGCTACGGGATCGAACCCCGGCACCTCACGATGTACAAGCATTTCGAGGAGCGCGAGGCGGCGTTCTTCGAGACCCTCGTGATGCCGCAACTGCGCCAGCGCAACCCCGACGCGCGCCGCCAGGCGACGGCATCTCTGACGGACCTGGCCAAAGCCTCCCGCAAGCTCAAGCAGGCCATGCTTCGGACGAACCTGCGCCAGTACCTGTCTTGAACCGCCTCGGCCGCGCCCCGGTGCACGCAGCGGTGCTCGGCACGTGCGCTTTGCTGCTGCTGGCGCTGCTGCCATCCTCTGGAGTTGCTCAGTCGCCCGTCCCGCCTCCGCCGACGCCGGTCGTGCAGCCGGGGGGCGGGACCTCGCCCTCGCCGTTCGTTTCAGCTCTCCGTACGCCCGCCCCCTCGACGCAGGCGCCCGAGCTCAGGGGACAGGCCGCGGTGCTCGCGGACCTGGACACCGGTCAGGTGTTGTTCAACCTCGAGGGCAACGAGCGTCGTCCGATAGCGAGCCTGACGAAGGTCATGACGGCGCTCCTGGTCCTGGAGGAGACCTCGCCCACGGACGTGGTCACCGTGAGCCAGGAGGCGGCCGGCCCCCGCATCGCGGGGATCTCTGGTCTCGGCCTGACCGAGGGCGAGCGGATCCGCGTGGTCGAGCTGCTGTATGCGCTCATGTTGCAGTCGGCCAACGACGCGGCGATCGCGCTCGCGGAGCACGTGGACGGCACCGTGCCGGCGTTCGTGGAGCGGATGAACGCGCGCGCCGCCGAGCTCGGGATGACCAGCTCGCACTTCGCCTCGCCGAACGGGCTGGACGACGTGGGCTACTCCAGCGCCCGTGACCTATCGCGCTTGACGCGGGCCGCGTACGATGCCTCCGGTTTCGCCGACGTCGTGGCGACCCGAACCCACGTGGTGCGGTCGCTGGATGCAGAGCCCCGCACCGTCCAGAACCGCAACGTCCTCCTGTGGCTGTACCCGGGCGCTCTCGGCGTGAAGACCGGGTTCACCACCCAGGCGGGGTTCTGCGTCGTGGCGGCGGCCGAACGCGAGGGTACCCGCCTAGTGGCGGTGGTCCTGGGCGAGCCGGGCGAACCGTTCTCCGACGCCGCCACGCTCCTGAACTACGGCTTCGAGGCCTTCGACGAGCGCTCACTGCTTCGGGACGGGCAGGGGCTCGGCACCGTCCGCATCGACGGCCGGCCCGTGTCGGTGGCAGCCGGTGGGCAGGTCCGGGGGCTGGTCTCGGTGCAGGCCGAGATCGTCCGAGCCCTGGTGCTGGAGGACCAGGTCGCCTTCCCCCCGGCCCGCGATGAGCAGATCGGCACCGTCCGGGTCACGGCGGGCGAACGGCTCGTCGGCGAGGTCCCGCTGCTGGTCACCGGGCTCCCTCCTCCGCCTCCGCCGGTGAACGAGGGGCCCTGGTGGGCCCGAGCGTTCGGTGCCGTGCTGGACGCCGGCAGTGCCCTCGTGGACGCCCTCCTGCGCTGAGTCCGGACCGGATCTCCCCGCGTTCGAGGCGGGCCCTGTTAGCATCGCCGCGGTGTCGGACGTTGCACGCGTCGTTGTGGGGCGCGAGGACATCCGCCGACGGATCGAGGAGCTCGGCCGCACCATCACCGGGGACTACGAGGGGCGCGCGCCCGTCTTGATCTCGGTCCTGAAGGGCGGCTCGGTGTTCCTCGCGGACCTGATCCGGAAGATCGCGCTCCCGCTCGCGATCGACTACATGTCCATCTCCCGCTACGGCGGCGCGGCCGAGTCCATGGGCAGGGTCCGGATCGTGAAGGACCTCGAGCAGGACATCGGCGGCCGCGATGTGATCGTGGTCGAAGACATCGTCGACACAGGGCTGACCCTCTCGTACCTGATCTCGGTGCTCCAGTCCCGCGAGCCCGCCTCCGTGCAGGTCTGCGCCCTGCTGGACAAGAGCGTTCGCCGGATCGCCCCTCTGGAGATCCGCTACGTGGGCTTCGACTGCCCCGACGTGTTCGTGGTCGGCTACGGGCTCGACTTCCAGGAGCGCTACCGCAACGTGCCGGACATCCTGGCTGTCGAGGATCTGCCCGCCCTAACGGCAGATCCCGACCTGCTCCTGCCGTTCCTACCCGGCGCCGGACCCGCGCCGGGCGAGGAGACGGCCGCCGCATCCTCGTAGGTTGCCGGAGTTCGGGGCCCGGTGTACGGTCGGACGCAAGGCCCATGATCGAGATGACCGTGGCGGGCGTTCGGATCGAGTTCCCCTCGAACTCGCCCATCGTGCTGCTGCAAGAGGCGGGCGGCGAGCGCTATCTGCCGATCTGGATCGGCCAGTCCGAGGCTCAGGCCATCGCGATCGGCCAGCAGGGCGTGGCGACCCCCCGACCCATGACCCACGACCTGCTGAAGAACATCCTGGACGAGGTGGCGGTGCTGGTCACGTCCATCACGATCACCGAGCTGCGCGACGGCGTGTTCCATGCCGTGATAGGCCTGCAGCGCAACGGTTCCTCATACGAGGTCTCCTCCCGTCCCTCGGATGCCATCGCGCTCGCGGTGCGGCTCGGCTGCAAGATCTTCGCGAACGAGGACGTCCTGGCGGAG
>DATEDE010000185.1:0-5404 GCA_035286545.1 Actinomycetota bacterium
CTTGGTATGCGGGGACGACCCGAGTGAAGCAGCGCCTGCTTGACGTGAACGACGATGTGCACTGGTTCCCCGAGCACATCAAGCACGGACGCTACGGGGACTGGCTGGAGAACAACATCGACTGGGCTCTCTCGCGCAACCGCTACTGGGGCACCCCCCTGCCGATCTGGCGCTGCACGCGATCGCACGCCACGGCGATCGGCTCACTCACCGAGCTCTCCGGGTTGGCCGGGCGCGATGTGACGAGCATCGACCCGCACCGACCCGCGATCGACGACGTGTCGTTCGCGTGCACCGATTGCGGGCAGGACATGCGCAGGGTCCCCGAGGTCATCGACACCTGGTACGACTCGGGCGCGATGCCGTTCGCCCAATGGGGGTACCACCCTGAGCTCGGCCGGGGCCAGGAGCTGTTCGAGGCGCGCTTCCCGGCCGACTTCATCAGCGAGGCGATCGACCAGACGCGGGGGTGGTTCTACACCCTGATGGCGGAGGGCGTGCTCCATTTCGACTCGATCTGCTATCGGCACGTCGTCTGCCTGGGCCACATCGTCGACGAGCAGGGCAGGAAGATGAGCAAGTCGCTCGGCAACTCGATCGACCCGTTCGAGGTCTTGAACCGTCAGGGCGCCGACGCGCTCCGCTGGTACCTGCTCACGAACGGCTCGCCGTGGGCCTCGCGCCGGGTCGGCATGTCGATCCTGGACGACGTCGTGCGCCGGTTCCTGCTCACGCTGTGGAACGTGTACGCGTTCTTCGTCACGTACGCGAACGCGAGCGGGTTCGACCCGGCTGCGGGACGCGAGGTACCTGCAGGCGACCGACCGCTCCTGGACCGGTGGATCCTGTCCCAGCTCGACGACACCGTCCGCGTAGCTCGCGATGGCCTCGAGGCCTACGACGCGACGGGCGCCGGACGGCGGATCGCCACATTCGTGGACGACCTGTCCAACTGGTACGTCCGTCGGGCCCGCCGGCGCTTCTGGGACCCGGACCGGACGGGGGGCGACGCCGCGAATGCGGCATTCCTCACCCTGCACGAGTGCCTCGTCACTCTCGCCGGACTCCTCGCTCCTTTCACGCCGTTCATCGCCGAGGCCCTGTGGCGGAACCTGGCGGCCGGCTCGCCCCAAGCGCCCGACTCCGTGCACCTGTCCGACTACCCATCGACCGCCGACCGCGTCGACGTGGAGCTGGATGAGGGCATGGATGCGGCCCGACGGATCGTCGAGCTGGGGCGGCGCGTTCGCACCGAGACCAAGGTCCGCGTCCGCCAGCCGTTGCTCGAGGCCGTCGTGCACCATCCCGGCGACCAGGAGGCGCTCATGCCGCTCCTTGATCTGGTGGCCGAGGAGCTGAACGTGAAGGAGGTGAGGTTCGCCGAGTCCGCCGGGGGGTTCGGCCGCTGGCGGGCCAAGCCGAACTTCAAGGTGCTGGGTCCACGGCTCGGGGCCGGTGTGAGCGAGGTCGCTGCCCAGCTCCGGGAGATGGATCCCGACGCCATAGCATCGCTCGCGGCCGGCGGAACCCTGACCCTCGGGGATCTCGTGCTCACGGCGGAAGACGTCGACCTAACGCAGGAGACGCTCGAGGGGTGGGGAGTCGCCACAGAGGGCGGGATCACGGTGGCGCTGGAGCTGGAACTAACGCCGGAGCTCCGGCGCGAGGGGCTCGCGCGGGAACTGGTGCGCGCGATCCAGGACGCCCGTAAGGCTGCGGGGCTGGACGTGAGCGACCGGATCGTCCTTGGCCTCTCGGCCTCCGGGGACCTCGCGGAGGCCGCCGGCGAGCATCGTTCGTGGGTCGCGGGCGAGACCCTGGCGACCGAGATCTCCGACGATGAGGTGGAAGGCGCTACCTATCGCCAGGTGACGCAGGTCGAGGGTTCCGAGCTGACGATCAGCCTGCGGCGCGTCTGACGCGCCGCCAGGGTCAGTCCTCGCCCCAGAAGAGCTCGCGTAGCGAGCGCTCCCTGCGCTCCCCCGCCGGTGCCCCCTCCGAGGAGTAGGCCGGCTCGGTCGAGGGATCTATCACGACGCCCACCTCGTCGTCCTCCTCGGCCTCCGCCTCTTCGGCGGCGGAGTCGGACCCGCTGATGCCGAGCCGGTCGGCGATCTCGGAGGCGGAGGCGGGGACCACGACGTCCTGGCGTTCGTCGGCGGGAGGGAACGGTGACGGCCGCTCCTCCGCCGGGTGACGATCATCCCTCTCCTCGTCGCGCGGTGCCTCAGGCACGACGGCCGGCGTCACGGCCCGCGAGGCCTCGGCGGTGACCTCCTCCCGGTCGACCGGCTTTGCATCGGGCGAGGGCCTGGGGGCGTCGGCTCCGGACTCCGCGCGAGCGCGCAGGACGAGGACCATCTGCCTGATCTCCTCCGCGTGCCCCTGGACCAAGACCCCGAGGCTCTGGAGGAACTCGCGCTCGCGGTTCAGGAAGGGGGCCAGGGCCGCGCGGGTTTCGCCGGCGGCGCCGATCCCGGTCCCGGCCGCCGCGCGGATCGCGGCAGCGTCCTCCTGGGCGCGGCGCACGAGGGCCGCCGCCTCCTCACGGGCCCGGGCGATGATCTCGTCCGGCCCGCCCTCGACGCCTTGGCTCGCCGGCGGCAGCCCGGCCCCGGTACGGAGCCGCCGGTTCTCCTCGAGGTAGAAGGACAGGTCCTCTGTGATCTTGTCGAGGAAGGCGTCTACGTCGCGCTCGCTGTAGCCGCGGAACGCGAGGCGGAACTCCACCTGCTGGACGTCTGCGGGGGTCACCCGCCGATCGGCGGACTCCGGCGCGTCCTGGTCCTGCTTCTTCCTCCGCATCGCCTTCCCCCCAAGATCAGCCCCGCCGTGCACGGGTCGCTGGCCCGACAGGATAGCGAACCCAACGCACCCGGGTTCACGGTGGGCCAGCCGGTCCGCCCCATCGCTCAGCAGTCCAACGCCTGGCGCAGGACCGCCAAGATGACGAAGGCCACGATTATCGACAGGTCTATGCCCACCCCGCCCGCTCTGACCGGCGGGATCAGCGAACGCAGCGGCCGAAGAACCGGATCGGTGACGTCCTCCAGCAGGTCCAGGATCTTGCGCGTGGGACCGGACATCGGGGGGCGGAAGCCGAACATGTAGGCCCAGGAAACGACGACCCGGGCGAAGAGTAGGATCGTGTAGACGGTGAGGACGACGCACACGATATCCAGCAGCGCGCCGCGGGCAGCGGTCATCGGTGCGTCCGAGAAGGTGTCGGCGATCTCAGAACTGGTTGTAGATGTCGCCACCGGCGATCCGCTCACGGTCCTCGGCGGATACGTCGACGTCGGCGGGTGTGAGGAGGTACACGCGGTTGGCTACCATCTCGATCTTCCCATCGAGACCGTAGACCAAGCCGGAGGCGAAATCGACGAGCCGGCGCGCGATCGTATCGTCGGTGCTCTGCAGGTTCATGATCACCGGGATCCCGTCCTTGAACCGGTCGGCGATCTCGCGAGCCTCGTTGAACCGACGCGGCTCGGACTTGTGGATCGACCCAGCGGTCGCCGCGCGGGTGGATGGGATCGTGCGCACGGTCCCCTGCTCGGGCTCGACCTGGACCTCACGCACGGCTTGTGGGCGCTGGAAGCGACGGACCTCGGCCGTCTGGGGCTGCACAGAGACCTCGTCGATCTCCTCGAACTCGTCGTCCTCCACCAATCCGAGGTAGGTGAGAGTCTTCTTCCACACGCCTGGCATCACGTCCTCCCTCGATCGGGCGGGGGTAGTCGTGCCCCGAACAGGGCCGTCCCGATCCGGACCATGGTAGCGCCTTCCTCCACCGCAACCTCGTAATCCAAGGACATCCCCATGGAAAGTTCTCGTACCTGCGGATGGCGCTCCGCGACGACCTCGAGGAGCTCGCGTAGCCGCCGGAAGTCATCACGAGAGTCCTCGGCCGTGCTAGGCATCGGAGGCAGCGTCATCAGGCCGTGAAGGGCCAATCCGCGGATCCCGGCGATCTCGTCGGCCGCGTCCGCGACGGCGTGCGGAGGGATGCCGGTCCGCTCGCTCGTCAGATCCACCTCGATGAGGACCGGCACGACCCGGTTCCGCTCCACCGCGCGACGGGCCAGCCGCCGCGCTGCGCTTCCTGGGATGACGGTCTCGACGACATCGGCGAGCTCGGCCAGGTGATGCGCCGATCCTCGCTGGAGGGTCCCGATGAAGTGCCACACGACGCCCTCGACGGCCTCGCGTTTGGCCCGGAGCTCGGCGACGTAGTTCTCCCCCACTTCCAGCACGCCTGCATCCCGGACCCAGATGATCGCCTCGGGCTCGACGGTCTTCCCGGCCGCGACCAGCCGAACCGACGACGGGCTCCGTCCGACCCGCTCACAGGCGCGCGCGATGCGAGCCTGGATCTCGGCCAGGTTGGCCAGTACCTGGGCTCGGTCGCGATCCATCCCCCGACGGTAGCGGGCGGAGGCGGGCCCGGACATGGGAAGGGGCGGGACCCGGCCCAGAGGCGGGGGAAGGTCGCCTCTGCGGCCGCTCGGTCCCGCCCCGCAGCGGGCGGCGAGCCGCCTCGCTAGCTCTTCAGGAAGTCGGGGATGTCAAGGTCCTCCTCGGCATCGAACGAGCTGGCGTCCGACGCCGGCTTGAAGATCTCGTCCTCGTCCTCCACCAGGATCGAGGGCATGGGTGCCTCCTCGACCTCGTCTTCGTCGATATCGATCGCGCCCGACGCGAGCAGAGGCTCAGCACCGCTCGTCGCGGGCTCGGGCTCCTCGAGCAGACGTGAGATCCGGCTCTCGAACTGAGAGCTCGACGGCGTGGCCAGCAGCTTGTCGAAGCCGGCGGCGATCACCGTCACGCGAACCTCCTCGCCCAGGGCGTCGTCGACGACCGCGCCGAAGATGATGTTGGCGTCCGGGTGCGCAACGCGCGTGATGGTGTCGGCCGCCCTGTTGACCTCGTGCAGCGTAAGGTCCGTCGGCCCCGAGATCGACAGCAGCAAGCCGCGTGCGCCCTCGATCGAGGACTCGAGCAGCGGCGAGGAGATCGCCGCCTTCGCAGCCTCCTCCGCCCGGTCCTCACCGGAGCCGCGCCCGATGCCCATGAGCGCCGAGCCGGCCGCCGTCATGACCGCCTTCACATCGGCGAAGTCCAGGTTGATCAGGCCCGGCGTGGTGATGAGCGAGGTGATCCCGTCGACGCCCTGGAACAGCACCTGATCCGCCATGCGGAAGGCGTCGATCATCGGTGTGGTGGGATCGGAGACCTGCAGCAGCCTGTCGTTCGGCACAACGATCAGCGTGTCGACCGCCTTCTTCAGCTCGGTGATGCCGAGGTCGGCCTGTGTCGCGCGCATCCGTCCTTCGAACCCGAACGGACGCGTCACGACGCCGATCGTGAGCGCGCCGAGGTTCCTGGCGATCTCCGCGATGAT
>DATEDE010000186.1:0-6817 GCA_035286545.1 Actinomycetota bacterium
GTCGGACAGGAGTCCCTTCAGCTCGTCACCATGGGGGCCCGAGAGCGCGTGCAGGATCGGCAGGGTGTACACACCCTCCTTGAGGTCCTGACCTGGCTCCTTGCCGAGGGTCTCCTGGCTGGCGGTGAGGTCCATGATGTCGTCCGAGAGCTGGAAGGCCAGGCCGAGCGCCTCGCCGAACCCCTCGAGCACGTCCAGGTGCTCGGCGGGGGCGTCGGAGAGCATCCCGCCCAGGCGGCACGAGGTGGCGATCAGCGCCCCGGTCTTGCGCCGGATGATCTCCATGTAGGCGTCCTCGGTCTGCTCGACCCGGCCTGCGGCCTCCACCTCGCGGATCTGGCCGTCGCACAGGGTGGCGATCGTGCGGGCGAGCAGGGCGCAGATGTCGGTCCCCAGGTCGGTCGAGATCTCGGAGGCGCGGGCGAAGAGGTAGTCGCCGGTGAGGATCGCGACCGTGTTGTCCCAGCGCACGTTCGCCGAGGGCACGCCGTGGCGGGCGTCGGCCTCGTCGATCACGTCATCGTGGTACAGCGTCGCCTGGTGGACGAGCTCGATCGAGACCGAGCCCGGGATCAGCCGGGGGTCGGCCGGATCGCCGAAGTAGCCGGCGAGCAGCACGAGCATCGGGCGGAACCGCTTGCCCCCCGCCGTGAGCAGGTAGCGCGAGGTCTCCGCCAGCATGTCCGAGTCCGCCCGGACCGCCTTCTGGAGCGCGGCCTCCACCAGATCCAGGCGAGAGCGCACGTCGCGCTCCAGGATCGGGTCGGGCGACTCCAGGCCCGGGATCACGCGTCGACTCATCGGCCCGACCCTACCGTGCCCGGGACCGCGCGTCGGGCGATCACCACGAGAGCACCGCCGCCGAGTCCAGGAAGCCGATCACGAGTCCGGGGAACACGCCGAGGATCAGCACCCCGAGGGCCGCCACTGCGATCGTGAGCCGCGGCAGGAGGGAGGGATCGGGCTCGGTGGCCCCCTCCGGATCGCGCATGTACATCAGGACGATGACACGGAGGTAGAAGAAGGCCGCCACCACGCTCGCGAGCACGCCGATGAGGGCGAGCGGCCACGCACCACCCTCGACGGCGGCGCTGAACACCGAGACCTTGGCGATGAACCCCGCGGTCGGTGGGATGCCGGCGAGCGAGAGCACGAACACGGTGAGGAGCGCGGCGGCGAGCTGGCTACGCGAGGCAAGCCCCGCGTACGAGGACAGCGAAGTACCGCGTTCGCCACGGCCCGAGACGAGCATCACCACGCCGAACGCGCCGATCACCGTGATCGCGTACGCCATCAGGTAGAAGAGCGCGGCGCTGATCCCGACCTCGCCCGCGGCGGTAAGCCCCATCAGCACGAATCCCGCGTGGCTGATGCTCGAGTACGCGAGCATCCGCTTGATGTCGGTCTGGGCGATCGCCAGCACGCTCCCGACGATCACCGAGATGGCTGCGAGCGCCCAGACGATCGGCTGCCAGTCCCACGTGAGCGGCTGGAACGCGACGTTGAAGACCCGCATGAACGCCGCGAACGCGGCCACCTTGGTCCCGGCCGACATGAACGCCGTGATCGCAGTGGGGGCGCCTTGGTACACATCCGGTGTCCACATGTGGAACGGGATCGCCGAGACCTTGAACGAGAACCCCACGGCGAGCAGTCCAACGGCGGCGAGGGCCAGGGCAACCGAGCCCGTCTCGCCGGCCAGGGCGTTCGAGATGGCGGCAAGGCTCGTCGAGCCGGTCGCGCCGTAGGCCATCGCCACACCGAACAGGAAGAACGCCGAGGAGAACGCGCCCAGCAGGAAGTACTTCATCGCGCCCTCGACCGATCCCAGGCGCTGCGAGAAACCGGTGAGCACGTACAGCGAGAGCGAGAGGATCTCCAGGGCCAGGAACGCGACGATGAGGTCGGCCGAGACCGAGAACAGCGTCATCCCCGCGGCCGCGAACAGCATCAAGGGGTAGAACTCGGTGCGGGCCTCGCCCGAGCGCTCGAGGTAGTGGTGGCCGAAGAGGAGCCCGATCGCGGTCACGCCGAGGACGATCAGGCGGACCACCACGCCGAACTGATCGACCGCCACGGAGCTGGCGAGCACGGTAGACGCGCCCTCCCGATCCCACAGCATGATCGCTGCGGCGGCGGCGGCGGCGACGCCGGCGAGCGATGCGAGCAGCCACACGAGCCGGTCAACGCTCCGGAGCACGACCCCGCCGAGCAGCACCACGATCGCCGTCGCGACCAAGATCAGCTCGGGGGCGATCGGCGCTAGCTCGACGGTCGGCGTGTCGATCACGGTTGGGGCTCCCCTGGGGCGGCGAGCTCCGCTGGCGGCACGTAGTCCTCCTGGACGACGGGCCGGAGGCCGCCGGGGAGCCCTTCCTGATCCGGCTCGACGCTGTTCACCCACGCGACGACGCCCTCGGTCGAGGGGTTGATGCGGTCGAGCGCGACCCTCGGGTAAAGGCCCAGGACCAGCATGACCGCGATCACCGGAACGACCGCAGCCACCTCGCGCGGCACGATGTCGAGCACGCCGCGATGGCGCTCGGTCTCCGGCCCCTGGAAGGTCTTCTGGTACGCCCACAGCATGTAGATCGCGCCGAGCACCACGCCGGTCACGGCCGCGGCGCCGAGCCATCGATCGGCGCCGAACGAGCCGAGGATCACCAGGAACTCACCGACGAAGTTGTTCAGGCCGGGAAGGCCTATCGAGGACAGGCTCGCGACCAGGAACGTGGCGGCGATCCACGGGGTGATCGTGGCGAGGCCGCCCATCTCGCCCATGTCGCGCGTGTGCGTCCGTTCGTAGAGCATCCCGACCGCGAAGAACAGGAGACCGGTCGACAGGCCGTGGTTCACCATCTGCAGGACCGCGCCGCTCGAGCCCTCGGGCGTGAGGGTGAAGATCCCCAGGATCACGAACCCCATGTGCGAGACCGACGAGTAGGCCACCAGGCGCTTCACGTCGGTCTGCATCATCGCCACGATCGCGCCGTAGACGATGCCGATCACGGCGAGCACGCCGATCGCGTCGGCGAACGTCGCGGATGCCTCGGGGAACAGGTCGAGGTTGAACCGCAGCATCCCGTAGGGCCCGGCCTTCAGAAGGAGCGCGGCCAGGACGATCGAGCCGGCGGTGGGCGCCTCGGTGTGGGCATCGGGCAGCCACGTGTGGAGCGGGAACAGCGGCACCTTCACGGCGAACGCGATGAAGAACCCGACGAAGAGCCAGCGCTGCGTGCTCGTGCCTAGCGACAGCTGCTCGACCACGCGGATGTCGAAGCTCCCGTGCCCGAACTGCTGCACCGTCTGGAACCACAGGTAGACGATCCCGATCAGCAGGAACGCCGAGCCGGCCATCGTGAATAGGAAGAACTTCACGGCCGCGTACACCCGCCGCGCCGAGCCCCACCCGCCGATCATCAGGAACATGGGGACGAGCAGCGCCTCGAAGAAGACGAAGAACAGCAGCAGGTCCAGCGCGATGAATGAGCCCAGGATGCAGGTCTCGAGCAGCAACGTGAGCGCCATGAACAGGCGCACACGGCTCGTGATGCTCCACGTAGACAGGAGCGCGACCGGGGTCATGAACGCCGTCAGGACGACGAGCCAGATGCTGAACCCGTCGACCCCAACGAGGTACGAGAGCCCGACCGACGAGACCCAGTCCACCCGCTCGACGAGCTGATAGCCGGAGTCTGACGGCTCGAACGCGCCGACCATGCCGAGCGCCACGACCAGGTCGGCCACCGCGACCAGGAGCGCCACCGCCCGAGCCTGCGCGTCGCTCGCCCCCCGCCACAGCGCCAGGATCGCAACGCCGAAGAGCGGCAAGAGGATGAGGACGGAGAGCCAGGGCATCAGAGCCTCACCGCCAGGAACAGCAGGAGCGCCACCGCGCCCAGCAGGAACGCGAGCGCGTAGGAGCGAACGAAGCCACGCTGGATCCGGGGCGCCAGACGCGACGCGCGGCCAACCTCGGTGCCGACCTCGTTCACGGCGCCGTCGATCACCAGGTCGTCCACGACCGTGAGCGAACGCCCGAAGCCCTTGCCGGGGTGCTGAACGATCCACGCGTAGAGGGCGTTCACGTAGAACGCGTTCGCGAGCCAGCCGGCGAGCTCGGGCTGGCGCTCGGGGAACGCCTGCCAGTTCACCCGGCCCGAGGCCCAGACCCAGAACGCCACCCCGACCGCCGCGAACGCGAGCGCGACCGAGACCGTGAGCAGCGCCACCTCCCCGATGAACGCCTCGCCGTGCTCGGGCACGCCGAGCACCGGTTCGAGGAACAGCTCGAGCCGGCCGCCCTCGGCGGTCAGGCCCAGGACGAGACCGCCCACCACGGACAGGAAGGCCAGCACCGCGAGCGGCGCGTTCATCGCCCTCGACGCCTCGTGCGAGTTCGTCTGGTTCCGACGCTGCCCGAAGAAGGTCAGGAACAGCGGGCGCGCGATGTACAGGGCCGAGAGGAACGCACCGACGCTGGCGAGGACCCACACGGCCTCGCGCCCGCTGGAGGCGGCGAACCCGACGATATGGTCCTTCGCGAAGAACCCCGCGAGCGGCGGGATCCCGGCCAGCGCGAGCGCCCCGATCGCGAACCAGACGGCCGAGACCGGCATGTCGGTTCGCAGACCGCCCATCCGCCGCAGGTCGGCCTCGTCGTCCAGGCCGTGCAGCACGTTGCCGGCGGTGAGGAACAGGAGCGCCTTGTAGAAGGCGTGGCAGACGAGCAGGAGCATCGCGCCCGAGTAGAAGCCCATCCCGGCCGCGAAGAACATGAACCCGATCTGGCTCATCGTGGAGTACGCGAGGGCGCGCTTGATGTCGAACTGCCCGATCGAGGCGAGAGCGGCGTACAGAGCCGACACCAGCCCGATCACCAGCACCACGGGGAGGGCCACGCTCGAGGCCTCGAACAGCGCGTGCGAGCGCACGACTAGGTAGACGCCGGCGGTCACCATCGTGGCGGCGTGGATCAGCGCGGAGACCGGCGTCGGGCCCTCCATCGCGTCTGGGAGCCAGACGTGCAGCGGCAGCTGTGCCGACTTGCCGACGGCGCCGGCCAGCAGCAGCAGGCTGATCGTGGTGGCCACGGTGTTCGAGAGGCTCCCCGCGCCTCCTAACACCGTGTCGAAGTCGAGAGAGCCGGTGTGGACCCAGATCAGGACGAGCCCGAGAAGCATCGCGGCGTCGCCGACCCGGGTGGTGATGAACGCCTTCTTCGCGGCGCTCGAGGCGGCCGGGCGTTCGTACCAGAACCCGATCAGCAGGTACGAGCACAGGCCCACGCCCTCCCAGCCCAGGAACAGGACCAGGTAGTTGTCCGCCAGGACCAGCATCAACATGAAGGACGCGAACAGGTTGAAGTACGCGAAGAAGCGGCCGACGCGCGGGTCGTGCTCCATGTACCCCACCGCGTAGAGGTGGATCAGCGTCCCCACGCCGGTCACGACGAGCGCCATCGTGATCGCGAGGGGGTCCACGCGCAGCGTCCAGTCCACCGCGAACGACCCAGCCGAGATCCACTCGAACAGCTCGACCGCGTGGGCCCGCTCGTCCCCGGGCA
Organism: Actinomycetota bacterium; assembly: GCA_035286545.1. GTDB lineage: Bacteria > Actinomycetota > UBA4738 > UBA4738 > HRBIN12 > DASSJM01. The sequence continues at coordinate 5,567 of DATEDE010000186.1, forward strand.
GGGAAGCCATGTCGAGCAGGACGAGGACGGCCACGACGAACCCGGCCGCGATCGCCGCCGACGCGACCCACCCCGCGCGCCTGCCGAGCCGCCGCCCGGCGAACAGGTTCATGGTCGCGCCGGCGAGCGGGAGGGCGGGGATCAGCCAGACGAGGTCGAGCATCCCCTCAACCCCTCAGGACCGTGGCGTCGTCCACGCTTGCGCTCTGCCGGCGCCGGTAGACGGTCACGATGATCGCGAGTCCGACCACGACCTCGGCGGCGGCGACCACCATCGAGAAGAAGGCCAGGACCTGGCCGTTCAGGTTGTTGTGCATCCGGCTGAACGACACGAGGGCGAGGTTCACCGCGTTCAGCTGGAGCTCGACCGACATGAAGATCACGAGCGCGTTCTTGCGGACGAGCACCCCGATCGTGCCGATCGCGAACAGCATCGCCGACACGACCACGAAGTAGGAGATCGGCGTCCTCACGCAGCCGCCTCATCAGCCTCGGACGCCGCCTGAGCCTTCGTGACCGATCGGCGCTGCCGCGACGCGAGCACCACCACCGCGATCGCCGCCACGATCAGCAGGATCGAGGTCACCTCGAACGGGAAGAAGTAGTCGCGGAACAGCACGCGCGAGAGCGCCTCGGCGTTGCCCCCCTCGTTGGCAACCTGGTCGAAGTTCGCGGGCGCCTTCGTCGCGAACCCGATCCCGGCGCGGATCGCCACGATGAGCTCGAGGGCGATCCCGACGCCGAGCGTGATCCCGATCACGCGCTGGCCCCTCAGGCGTTCCACGAGCGACTCCTCGCGGTCGACGCCGAGCAGCATGATCACGAACAGGAACAGGACCATGATCGCGCCCGCGTAGACGATGATCTGGACCGCGAACAGGAACGAGGCGCCCAGCACCAGGTAGAAGACCGCGATCGTGAAGAAGTTCACTACGAGGAACAGGGCGGCATGGACGGCGTTGCGCTGCAGGAGCATCGCGATCGCGCTCCCGACCGAGATCGGCGCGAACACCCAGAACACGACCTGGTCTAGCGGCACTACCGCCCCTCCCGGGTCCCCGGGCTCGTGCCGAGCTCCGGCGGGCGCTCGAGCAGCTGCTCCTTCGTGAGCACCGCCTCCTCGCGCGAGGTGAACGAGAGCTCGTAGTAGCTGGTGAGCGTGAGCGCGCGGGTCGGGCACGCCTCGACGCACAGGCCGCACATGATGCAGCGCAGGTAGTTGATCTGGTAGTCCTTCGCGTACCGCTCACC